>JBEKWZ010000092.1:0-8340 GCA_049512555.1 Candidatus Sulfotelmatobacter sp.
CACGCGCCTGCGATCTTGTCAACCAGATCGGCTTTATTCATAGTCTCTCCTCGCAGGTCTCTTTCGTGCCCAGCCCACACCGGGAAGAAAAAACTGGCTGGCTGAGTTGGGAAACCTGACGGCTTGTATTCTCCTCCGTCTGCTGCGAAAGTCAACTGTGAAAATCCGCGCCGGAAGCCTGTTTCGCAATTCTTGGACCCGAATTGGGGCTACCCGAGCGGCTTTCCAGCCCCGCCGACGGGGTTTTCCTACTCCCTCCACAGCCCACCCTCTTCCTTCACAGGATGTACACAGGCAGGCAAGGTTTCCGGCTTGCGCAGAAGCCGCCCGCGGGTGCACAGTCAAAACAGGAGAATTTCGTTTGAAGATGATGGGCTCGAAGATGGCAGATTCGAAGATTGTTGGCTCGAAGATCGGACAGGCAAAGATCGAAGAATCCCCGCAGGGCAAAGCTCCCGCGGTTTGCCCGCTTTGTGAGGGCACTGGGTGGAAGACCGTCGCGTCCCGCGCCAACGCGGGCGGAAGCACGAACGACCGCCGCGTCACCCGCTGCGACTGCCAGTTGCGGGCCCGTGGACCGTCCCTGATGGCCGCAGCCCGCATTCCGCGCCGCTACGAGCATTGTGAGTTGTCGAACTACGACACCGACTTTCCGGGCGCCCACCCTTCGCTGGAAGAAGCTCACTTTATCGCGTCCGGCTTCGCGAGGACATGCGATCCGCGAGGCGACAAAGGGCTTTTGATCATCGGCAAGATCGGAACGGGCAAGACTCACCTGGCCGTCGGGATCGCCAAGGAACTCATTGTTAATCGGGGCATTCCCTGCTTGTTCTATGATTACCGCGAACTGCTGAAGGAGATCCAGAACTCCTACAATTCGACGGTGCAGACCACCGAACTGGACGTGCTTCGTCCGGTGTTCGAGACAGACGTTCTGGTGCTCGACGAACTGGGAGCCGTAAAGCCGACTGAGTGGGTATGGGACACGGTCAGCCTGATCCTGAACACACGTTATAACGACAACCGCACCACGATCATCACTACGAATTTTGACGATCAGCCGGCGGCGGGCGCTACTGGCCCCGTCTCGCCCGCACGGGCTGCCACGCGCGGCGAGACGCTGGGGGACCGTATCGGCGAGCGCATGCGTTCGCGGCTCCACGAGATGTGCCGGATCATTACCCTGGAAGGCACCGACTTCCGTCAGAAATTTCGCAACGCGAACCTTGGATGACAGCACCCACTGCATCCGTTGAATTCTTTGCATCGCGGTACCTCGGTGGTGAAGACTTGCTTACAATCATCTCGTGCTGACCGAGCGCCTGGAATTCGCCCCTGAAAGGGATGCGGATGTCTTCTCCGCAGTCCCCGCTTCTCCAGCTGTTTTTCTTCTGCGGGCAGCAGACGCTCATGCTGAACCCTACGTCAGCAAAACCGCGAATCTGCGGCGCCGCTTGCAGCGACTGCTCGGCCCGATTGAAGAACGCACGAAGAAGCTCAACCTGCGCGACCGCGTTTGCGTGATCGAGTACGCGCCCACCGGATCCGATTTCGAATCCGGCTTCCTGCTCTACCGCGTTCTTCGGGATGCATTTCCCGGGACCTATTCCGACCGCATGCGCTTTCGCTTCGCGCCCTTAGTGAAGTTGCATCTTGAAAACGAGTACCCGCGTGCCTCCATCACCACGCGGCTGGGCCGGCTCAATGGACGTTCGCTCTACTACGGCCCCTTCATTTCTCGCCTCGCCGCAGAAAAGTTCATGAATGATTCGCTCGACTTTTTCAAGATGCGGCGCTGCGTCGACGATCTGCATCCCGACCCGAAATTTCCCGGCTGCATTTATTCCGAGATGAAAATGTGCCTCGCGCCCTGTTTTAAGGGATGCAGCGATGAGGAATACGCTGTTGAAGTAAACCGGGTGCAGGCCTATTTTGATTCCGCCGGGGATTCTCTGCTCCGCGAACTCTCGGCCGAGCGCGAAACCGCGTCGGCCAACCTTGCATTTGAAGACGCGGCCGCGATCCACGTGCGTGTCGAAAAGCTGAAGCCCGTCATCAGCCAACTCCCCGAGATTGTGCAGCGCCTCGACCGCCTGTCCGCGCTCATGATTCAGCCCACTTCCGTCGCGGGTTCAGTCGCGTTCTTCCGAGTGGAGTGCGGACGAATCTCGGGCCCGATCACTTTCAACATTCAGCCTGCCGAGCATGCGAAATCGCAATCGATGGAAGCACGAGTACAGGAGACTCTGCAATCGCTGTGCGCCGAGAAAGGAAAGTCTGCGCTGGAAACTATGGAACATCTCGCCCTGCTCAAGCGCTGGTACTACCGCGGCAGCCGAACCGGCGAAATCTTTTTCGCCGACGCCAAAGGCGAATTGCCAATGCGCCGCATCGTCCGAGGGATCTCGCGGGTGTTTCACGGCGAAAACCCGGAAGAGCCAGCCAAGCCATTCGAGACGCCCCAGGCCAGCCTGTAAGACGGCAGTCGCTTCTCAACTCTCCAACTTCACTGTCGAACTCCATACAAAGCGGAAGCGTGCGGCCGAAGATGCAAATGCAATCTCTCCCCAGCACTGAGCGCTTGATGCTGCCACAGATCTCGCACCGCTGCCGGTCGCGCCTCAACCCCAACCTCCTGCCATCGCAGATCGACGTTCTCTTCCGCTTCTCCCAAATTGAACACGGCCACATAATGCTCGCCGGGCTTGACACCATCCGTCACCCACGCGCGGATATTGCCTCGCTGCAGCACCTGATGTCCACCGCTGCTGTGCTGGTCGACTTCGAGCACCTCTTCATTCGTAATCAGCGCGGTCGTGGCCGAATCGTTGCTGGGCAGGTCTCCTCCGAACATTAAAGGCGAGCGGAAGATGCTCCACAACGTGATCACCGTCCGCTGCTCATCGGGCGTAAATTTCGTAGGCGTGCCCCCACCTTCTTTGTCAGTCACCTTCAGTTTGCCCAAGGGAAGCATGTCCGCATCGGGCCAGGTTCCGTTCTTGCCCACAAACTGGGCCCAGTCGCGCGTGAAGTCGAACTGCTGCCGCAGCAGTTTCCAGTCATCCCAGAAATCATCCGAGATTCGCCACATCTGGGCATACTTCTCGAAGAACCCCGCTTCCGAAACCGGCGCCGGTCCGGGAGAAATGCTCAGCACCATCGGCCGCCCCGTCTTGCGCATCGCTGAACTAAGCGCCTTCATCTCAGCCGGCTGATACAGATGGCTCCCCATGTCATCCGCTTTGATGAAGTCGACGCCCCACGACGCATACAATTCCGCAATCGAATCGTAATAGGCCTGGGCTCCGGGCTTGGTCGTGTCGACGCCCCACATGTCTGGATTCCAGCGGCATGCGTTTTCTTTGTCGGCGATATCGGCCGCATGATACGGCGTGCCCTTGATCGGAAGATTCTCTTCGACGGCCTGCCGCGGAATCCCGCGCATGATGTGAATGCCGAACTTCAATCCCTTGCTGTGAACATAATCTGCGAGCGGCTTGAACCCCGCGCCATTGGCGGCAGACGGAAAGCGATTGACCGCCGGCAGCAGCCGCCCGTATTCATCCATGGTCAGCGGAGCGCCCGGCTTGTAGTCGTGCCCCTGCGCGTTCGGCTCGTACCACTGAATGTCGACCACAATATACCGCCATCCATACTTCGCGAGATGCTCCGCCATCCAGTCCGCATTGGCCTTGACCTGCGCCTCGCGCACCGTAGTGCCGTAGGAATCCCAGCTATTCCAGCCCATCGGCGGAGTGGGAGCGGAGGAAGGATCAGCGGCGGACAGCCCCATGGCAGTTGCAATCAGAATGACAGAAAGCAACAACGGGGATCGGTCCGGCATGGTGCGGACATTGTAAGCCTAACTTGTCTATATATGCCGCTTCACACAAGCCAGCTGCTCACCGCTCTTGGAAAGGATGAGCACTTCGAGGTCATCTCCGATTGGGATGCCGTCTGCCGGAATTGTCATGCGATAGAAAGCTTCGGTCTCGGTCCATTCGCGCCACGGTTCGACAAGAAATTCAGACTGGCGTTCCCCGAGATCTTTCTGCTGATCACCCAGCCACCGTACCTTGAAGCGCAAATCCTGAGCGGCTTCCGGCGCCGGCCCGGTTAGCGCCCAATCGCCGATTTCACCTGTGCAATACCCATGAAGGAGTCCCACTTCCAGAACAAGATCGCCGGAGTAGGCGGTCACGCTCTGATCTTTTCTATGAAACTGAAACTGCCCTGATTTCCCCGTCCGCTCCAGATCTTTGAAGAAGTCACCCGACAGAACGGCATCGTAGGAAATGCAGCGGGTAATCCGTTGGAGAGTAGCGATTCCCAGGGTGGCCCCCTGAAGATACTTGCGAGGTTTCTCCATCTGGCTTCTAAGAGCCGACATCGGAAGCGCCGTCTCGCAGCCCGTTTTTGTAGCTGATGCGGCCGCAGCCTGAGCCGCTTCCAACGAGGGCTGGCGAGTATAGCGAGTGTCGATGTCGAACTGGCCGGCTCCCATGCTCTCCCTAGTGCGGATCATCAGTTGTTGTGAATCTGGAGACAGCTCCCACTTCTCTTCAACATTCTCCGCGATTCCTGGCGAGAGCAACCCTAGACCTAGTCCTGGCGATTGCCGCTTGACTGTCCCTTTAAGAATAAGGCTCTCGTACTTCAACCGTGCCTGCACTGCTTGCGATTTCTTATCCAGTCGGTAGTGTGCTACAGCGGTCTCGCCGTTTTGCGTTGCTGTTACCGTTACCTCGTTGGCAGTTTGCCTGATCGCCAGAATGCGCGGGATCGCGGTCTCCGAATTTCCCCGGAACGAGCTTTGCGTTCGCAGGAAAATTCCAGAAAAATCCACCTTGGACTGCGCGAGGGAGAAGCACCCCAGGAGCAAGAGCGTGATCAGAAGCTTCATACGCCTCCTTGGAAACGAGGGCCCTTGTCTAACGCGATTCTATCGCTTGGATGCCACTTAAATAAAAAGGGCGGCCAAGGCCGCCCATTCTTTGAATTGTTTATCCGTGCGAATCCGTGAAGATCTGGCCGAAGAAGCTTCTAAATATCCAAATTCTTCACGTCGAGAGCATTTTCCTCGATGAACTTGCGCCGCGCCTCCACGTCCTCGCCCATCAGCGTGGTGAAGATGGTTTCGCACTCGGCAATGTCTTCGAGCCGGACTGATAGCAGCGTGCGCCGCTCCGGGTCCATGGTCGTCTCCCACAACTGCGGCGCCGTCATCTCGCCAAGGCCTTTGTAGCGCTGGATGGTGAAATCCTTACGGCCTTCGTTGATGACATAGTCGCGAAGCTCGCGGACATTCGACTTCTCCACTACTTCGATTTCAGTCTTGCGCTTCGCAGGCTTGGCCGTTTTCTTGTCGACCTTGTCACCGTCGGCCGATGCAGCCTCGCCGTCAGCCCCGTCGCCATCGCCACCCGCGGGTGCGGCCTTGACCAGCGTCTCGACCACGAACGGCGGCTCCATGTAAGGCTCGATCTGCTTGTACTTCGAGATCAGCTGGCGGCATTCCGCGCTCGAGGCCAGCACCCAGTTGATGACGTGTTCAGCGCCGTGCTTGTTGACGAATTTCACTTCCCACAAGTTGTGTTCTTCGTCGAAACGCTTCTCCACGCTCTTGAAGCTGTGCTCTTTCTCCAGCTTCTTCAGTTCTTTTTCCAGGCGTTCGATTTTCTTCGGCGGCGTATTCTTGTCACCTTCAAAATCGACACGCTTGGCCAAGTCGAGTTTAGGAATCAGCTCAGTCACGCGTTCGTTGCGCACGCGCTTGTCGAGCTTCTCGAAGAAGCCCAGATATTCGTCGAGCACGGTCATGAACCTCGCCAGATCTTTGCCTTCGATCTTGGCCGCGCCCTCGCCGTAACGCACGCTCAGGCCGTCAGCCGCGCGCTTCACCATGACTTTTACGAACTCGCGCTCGTCCTTGATGTACTGCTGCGACTTGCCTTTCTTCAGCGAGAACAGCGGCGGCTGTGCAATAAAGACGTTTCCGCGCTTGATCAGCTCCTGCATGTGGCGGAAGAAAAACGTCAGCAGCAGCGTGCGGATGTGGCTGCCGTCGACGTCCGCGTCAGTCATCAGGATGATCTTCCCGTAGCGCACTTTCGTCGGATCGAAATCATCTTTCGCAATGCCGGTGCCGAGCGCCGTAATCATGGCGCGAATTTCCTCGTGCGCCAGCATCTTGTCGTAGCGCGCCTTTTCGACGTTGAGAATTTTTCCCTTGAGCGGCAGAATCGCCTGGAAGCGGCGGTCGCGCCCCTGCTTCGCCGTCCCACCGGCCGACTCGCCCTCGACTAAGAACAATTCGCAGCGGTTGGGATCGCGCTCGGAACAATCCGCCAGCTTGCCGGGAAGCCCGCCAGAATCGAGAGCGCCCTTGCGGCGTGTAAGATCGCGGGCCTTGCGAGCCGCTTCACGAGCGCGCGCGGCGTCGACTGCCTTGTTGATAATTTTTCGTCCGACAGGCGCATTCTGTTCGAAGAACGCGCCCAGCCGTTCGTTCACGAACTGAGTAACCGTGCCGGCAATGTCGGAGTTGAGTTTCCCTTTGGTCTGCCCTTCGAACTGCGGCTGCGGCAGCTTCACACTGATCACCGCCACCAGGCCTTCGCGCACATCGTCGCCAGTCAGATTTTCTTTGACGTCTTTGAATAACCCCATCTGCTGCCCCGCGTAGTTGATGGTGCGGGTCAAGGCCGTGCGGAATCCGGACAAATGCGTGCCGCCGTCAACCGTGTTGATGTTGTTGGCAAAGCTGAAAATCGTTTCCGAGTACGCATCGTTGTACTGCAGCCCGATTTCCATGTGAACGCCGTTGCGGTCGTCCTCCATGTAGATCGGCTTGTCGTGCAGCACTTGTTTACCCCGGTTGAGATGCTTAATGAACTCGGCGATGCCGCCGTTGTACTTGAACTCTGTCTGCTTGGGTTCGCCCGTCTTCGAATCGGTGGCGCGCTCGTCGGTCAGCGTGATCAGCAATCCCTTATTGAGGAACGCGAGTTCGCGCAAGCGCTGCGCCAGCGTGTCGTAGTTATATTCAGTCGCGGTAAAGATCGAGCGGTCCGGCACGAAGTGAACCTTCGTCCCGCGTCGTTTGGTCGCGCCCGTTTTGCTCAGCTTGTTGGTGGGGTCGCCCTTGGAATAGTTCTGCTGCCAGGTCGCCCCGTCGCGCCAAATCTCCAGATCAAGATCTTCGCTCAACGCGTTGACGCACGACACACCCACGCCGTGCAGTCCGCCGGAAACCTTATAAGTCGAGGAATCGAATTTCCCGCCGGCATGCAGAGTAGTCATCACAACTTGCGCCGCGGAAACTTTCTCGCCGTCAATCATCATGTCGTCGACCGGGATGCCGCGCCCGTCGTCGATCACCGTGATCGAGTTGTCGAGATGAATCGCGACTTCAATCTTCGTAGCAAATCCGGCAAGCGCTTCATCGACGGAGTTGTCGACAACTTCGTACACCAGGTGATGCAGCCCCAGTTCGCCCGTCGATCCGATGTACATGGCGGGACGCTTGCGCACCGCCTCCATGCCGCCCAGCACTTTAATCGAATCGGCGTTGTAGTCGTTGTTGCCGCCGTTGCCTCCGCCGTTCGACGTGTTGATGGGAGTCACTTTTCCGTTTTTTGTCTTGGTTTCAACGATGGGAGTATTGATCTCTTTGGTGGCCATTCCGCTCCGCGAAAATGTCCCGAATTTTTCTATGAACTTGGTGTTGCGAGTCCCTGGAATTTCGGCTGGAATCAGCGCCTCGACCGGCCGCCTTGAAGCCCCCTGCAAAAGACTTCAAGTTATTGAAATTCCTAATACTTAGGGTCGTATTGCCACTGTCCTGATTATACCATAAACGGGCCCTTTTCGAGCCCTCTCGAAACGCACTGAATCGAGCCAGTAACGCCCAGATCGGCACCGCTGCGCGGCCGCGGAAATTCACCTGATCCGCAAAAAAAATCGGGCGGCCTCTGAGGCCGCCCCTAACTGATGATCTGATAACTGTTGCTTTACGCCGTAGCCGGCCGCTCCCCGCCCTTGGCCCGTCCCGGCTGCAGTTCCGGCTTAATGACGTGCTGGACTCCGTCGTCCTTGGATGACGGCGGGGGCTGAACTGGCGGCAGTTGCTGGTTCTCGACCAACATCTTGATCTCGTTCGCATCCAGCACTTCGCGTTCAATCAACGCGCGCGCGATCCGTTCGAGCGTATCGCGATTATCCGAGATGAGTTGCTTGGCCGTGGTGTAGCCCTTGTTAACCAGCTTGCGGACTTCCTGATCGATCTTGATCGCCGTGTCTTCGCTGTAATCGCGATGCTGAGCAATCTCGCGGCCCAGG
>JBEKWZ010000093.1:0-8297 GCA_049512555.1 Candidatus Sulfotelmatobacter sp.
ATGACCGACATGTCGGCAATCGTCATCAGCGTGCTGCCTAAGGCGTTCTGAATTCCCATGACCACGGACTCGCCTTCCCGCACCGGCAGGTTCGTAACCACGCCGTCGTAGGGCGCGCTGTAAGTCGTCTTCTGCAACACGTCGTCGACGCGCGTGAGATTGGCGCGAGCCTGCGCCACATGTTTCTCGGCGGAATCTTGTTGTGCCTTGGCCTGCGCGACTCGTGTCTGCGCCTGCACCAGTCCTGCGTCGGCCGTGGCCCACGCGTTTTGGCGGCTGTCGAAATCCGACTTCGCAATCAGCCCGTCTTTGAACAGATTCTGGGCGCGATCCCAGTCGAGCTTGTTGCGGTCGTAGTCGGCTTGCGCGCGTACCATGTCGGCCTGCGAGGTCTTCAGAGCTGCGTCTGCGGCCAGCGCGTCTGTTTCCGCAGCCTGCACCGAGGCCTGGTTGGCCGTGACATCCGCCGCGGATTGCACGTTCTCCAGTTGAGCGAGCAATTGACCCTTCTTCACGTGATCACCCTCTCTCACATAGAGGTGGGTGATCTTGCCGTAGGCGTTGGCGCCGATGTTGACGTAAGTCTTCGGTTTAATTTCTCCCGAAGCGCTCACTACCGTGGCCAAATCCTGGCGCTGCACTTTTCCGGTCTGCACCGTGGCGACGTTCTTGCGACTTTGAAGAACGGTTGCCGAGACAAAGATTGCGAGTAAGACCGCAATGCCGACGCCGATTGCGATTTTTTTCCAAGCTTTCATGATTGCCGTCACTATCCGGGTAAAATTTCTCCCCGCAGAAGGGCCATCTCCTGTCGAGTCCAGCACTTACACAAGAACGGTCCTCGCTGCCTCAGTTGCGGGGTGACGGACACATATTCTGTTACGATCCTGGCGCCGAGAAAGTTCCCGATCAGGAAGTTAGAAGAAGTGGCCGAGACCCTATAACGTGGGGAGTGATAGCTACGCCCCGGAACCTTGCATTATAGCCCGGGCATCCGCATCTTGGCAGTGATGATTTGGCACGTATTTGGCACTGGCCCGGGCAACTCGGGGCAACCTGGGGCGCTTCTAAACGAGCGGGTTGTAGTTCAGTTTAGTTGTTCTCGGGGCACGACTTAACCTTGCTTTCACACGACGAACGGGCCTAAAATGGGAAGACGACGGTTGTCTGGCAGGAGTCCCTCTCATGTTCCGGGTTAATTCTTATCAAGCTGTTCTTCGCGTTTTGCTCGCATCGGCAGGTCTAATGGTCTGTGGCGCCGTCGCCCAGGACAAGCCAAACGACCAGCAGAACCAAGTTAACCAAGACCAGAAATCTGCTGAAAAGCCAGCCCCGGACGCGGCCAGCGCCGCGCCGGCCCCGGCTGCTCAGACCCAGCCGGCTCAAAGCCAGGCTACGCCGACCCAGGCTACGCCGACCCAGTCCGCGCAGGCTCAGCCCGCCGCCGACGCCGTGGATCCGCTCAAGCGTCCCAACAGCGAGAAACAAAGGGCGAAGAATTCGCGCGGCCTCAAGCAGGAATTGAGCAAGACCTACAAGAAGTGGCTGGACGAGGATGTGTTCTGGATCATCACCGACGAAGAGCGCGCGGCCTTCAAGCAGCTCTCCAACGACGAAGAACGCGACAATTTCATCGAGGCTTTCTGGCAACGCCGCGACCCCACTCCCGACACCGAAGAGAACGAATTTAAAGAAGAGCACTATCGCCGCATCGCCTACTCCAACGAACATTTTGCGGCAGGCGTGCCGGGCTGGAAAACGGATCGCGGCCGCATCTACATCGTCTACGGCAAGCCGGATGAGATCGATTCTCATCCCTCGGGCGGAACTTATGAGCGCCCCATGGAAGAGGGCGGCGGCGAGACTTCGACGTTCCCGTTTGAAGATTGGCGGTATCGCTACATCGATAACATTGGCCAGGAAGTCATCATTGAATTCGTCGACAGCTGCATGTGCGGCGAATATCACATGACGATTGACCGCTCCGAAAAGGACGCCTTGCTGTATACCCCGAACGCGGGCTTGACGCTCTATGAGCAGATGGGGATGTCAAACAAGGCGCAGCGTTTCAACAACAGCGGTCTGGAGCGTTTGGGAAGAGGTCCTGACAGCTCCATGAATGAGGCCAAGCAGTTCGACCGCCTGGAGCAGTACTCCAAGCTGATGGCCGCACCGCCCGTCAAGTTCACGGATCTTACCGAAGAGGTACTCTCCAAGGTCATCCTCAATCCGATGCCGTTCGATGTGCGTTCGGACTTTGTGAAAGTGACCAGCGACACCGTGCTGGTGCCGGTCACGATCCAGATGAAGAATCGCGACATCACCTTCGTCAATAAAGACGGGATTCAACGCGGCACGGTGAACATCTTTGGACGCCTTTCGACATTGACTGGCAAGGTGGTGCAGACCTTCGAAGATACGGTGCAGGTGGACGTTCCCGCCGAACTTCTCCCGCGCACCGCGGAAAACGCCTCGGTCTACTGGAAGGCGCTGCCCTTGCGCCCCGGACACTATAAACTCTACGTCGCGGTGAAAGACGTAAATGGCGATCGCAAAGGCGTTTGGAGCCGCAGCATTATTGTTCCTGAATTCTCCGACGACAAGCTCGCCAATTCGACCCTGGTTGTTGCTGACCTGATGGAGCCGGTTCCTACCAAGGATATTGGCACCGGCAGCTTCGTGATCGGCACCACCAAGGTGCGGCCGCGGGTAGCTGCCGCCGACGGCAAGCCAGCGCTGTTCAAACGCGACAAAGATCAGAAGCTTAATTTCTGGATGCAGGTCTATAATCTTGGCGTGGACGAGAAGACGCACAAGCCTTCCGCCACCATTGAGTACAACATCACCAACCTGGCAACCAATAAATCGGTAGTCGCGCAAACCGACAATACCGACACCATGGGCAACTTAGGAGATCAGTTGACCCTGCAGAAATCGATCCGGACGGCCAACCTGCAGCCCGGCATCTATAAGATAGAGATCAAGGTCAACGACAATATCTCGAAGCAGACCATTGATCCGTCACAGGTGTTTGCAGTAGAGTAACTCCCTGCGATTTCCCCCCCAGGGGGTGGGGCGGAGTTGAGACTGACTAAGCTCGGAACTTGGGCGATCGTCCTCGGGTTGTCGCTTCCTGTATGGGCCGCAGAGCAGCCCGGAGCGATCTCGGGATACGTTCGCAACGACTCGGGCACTCCGCAAATGGGCGCCGTGGTGCAGATTCTCGGCGCCGCCAATCGCACGTTTACCGTATTTACCGATGCCGCGGGGTACTACGCCGCGACCGGTCTGTTGCCTGGTTTTTACACTCTCAGAGTCACGGCTCCTTCATTTCTCCCGGCAATGCGCGAGCGTGTTGGTCTTCGTTCCGGCGCCAGCCTGAACGTCAACGTCACCTTGAGTACATTGCTGGGCGCGATGCAGCTTGGGCCCATCCGTTCTCTTCCAGATAATGACGACTGGAAGTGGACGCTGCGCTCGGTCGCAAACCGGCCGATCCTGCGCGTGTTTGACGATCCCACCCCGGTTAGCCTGGGGACCAGTCCTGAAAATGAGAAGCAGACCCACGAACTGAGCGGAGCAGTCTCGTTCCTGGCCGGTTCAGTGGCCAGCGGGTACGGTGCAGGATCCGACATGAGCACCGCGTTCACGCTGGAGCGCTCCATCTTCTCCGAGGGACACTTCGCGTTCAGCGGCGACGTGGGTTACGGCAGCGGCAATCTTCCGGCGGGAGCGCTGCGCGCTTCTTATTCGCATACCCTGGCGGATGGCTCGGTGCCGACCCTGGCGCTGACGGCGCGCCGTTTCACTTCTTCCGACCCTAACCTGCACAACGCCGCATTACAGGCGCTGGCGCTTTCGGCGGGCGACAACTTTACTGTTGGCGACGTTCTGGAATTCAAGTTTGGCAGTGAGCTTCAGACTATCCAGTTCCTGGGGCATGTTTCTGCCTTCCGGCCTTACGCCTCCGCCGACCTTCATCTTTCGCCCAACACGGTTCTGGAATACGACTATGCGAGTTCGCGCCCCGACATGCGGAATGAGAAGGGGTTCGATTCTGCGCCGGCGGACCTGAGCGAATCGAATCCCCGGGTCAGCCTGCTGAATTTCGCTCCACAGATGGAGAGCGCTCACCACCAGGAACTGGGCGTGTCGCATCGTTTCGGCAAGAATAAAGTGCAATTCGCAGCCTTTACCGACCATGTCGCCGATCCCGCTCTGGCGGGCACGGGCTTCACTTCGACCGCGGGCGGATTCATTTTGCCTGACATCTCCGCGGGCACGTTCAGCTATGAAGGTAAGAATCTTGATACCAACGGCGTGAGGGTTGTGCTGGAGCGCAAGTTCTCTAACGACCTGACGGCTACCCTCGATTACGCCTTAGGTGGAGTGCTGGATCTCTCCCAACCCGACGTGCAGTTGCAGCAAGCTCAGCAATTCATGACCACGCAACGCCGTCACGCCCTGGCGGCGAAAATGAGTGGAACCATGTCTCACAGCCACACCCGCTGGATCGCCTCCTACCGCTGGGTGAATGGACAGGCTCTCACGCCCGTCGACATGTTCAACGCTTCGCCGGGGCAGAGCGATCCCTACCTGAACATCTTCATCCGCCAGCCGATTCCCTGCATGGGCGGCCGTATCGAAGCGATCGTCGACCTGCGCAACCTTCTCGCGCAGGGCTATGTTCCAGTCCTCGGCCAGGACGGCCAGACCGTCTATCTGGTCCAGGCGGCACGCTCGGTCCGCGGCGGCGTCGCTTTTACTTTCTGAGTAGCCCCCCTAGTGGCTGGCCCCGGTCCTCGCATTCGGCCTATGCCTTTCGTCACCTCGTCGCCTTGATTAGGCGATGCTAACCTTTTGTCGTACCGCCCTCCCCACAAAAGCTTTGTTTCGGAGATCTTGATGCGCCGCACCTTGCTCGTGAAAATCAGCGCTGTTTTCGCCCTCGCCCTCAGTCTCGCCGCGCCGTCGTTTGCGCACCACCTCAAGAAGGCTGGAACCACCTTGATGCCGATCACGACTTCGTCGGCCAAGGCGCGGGAGCTTTACCAGAAGGGCGTAGTCGACTACGAGAACCTTTACCTCGAGCGCTGCAATGACGACTGGCGCGCCGCGGTGAAGGAAGATCCCAATCTGGCACTGGCCTGGGCCTGGATCGCCTTTAACAGCAGCAATCCTGAGGAAGTCAGCGCGGCTCGCGCCAAGGCCAAAGCTCTGCTGCCCAAGATTTCTGACGGCGAACAGTTGATGGTGACGTGGATCGCCAAAGTGCAGGAAGGCGACTACCTGGGCGGCATTACCGCCATGAACGACCTGATTGAGATGTATCCGCACGACAAGGACGTGCTGTATCTTGCCGGCAACTGGATGCTGCTCGAAAACGGCGACGAGCAGGCGCAGCGGATCATGAATAAGGTGCTGGCGCTGGACAAGAATTTCCCACCTGCGTTGAACGATCTTGCCTATGTCGAGGCGCGCAACCGGGAATTCACCAAATGCCTCGCGGCCATGGACCGCTACGTCGCCCTGCTGCCCAAAGAGCCCAACCCGCAGGATTCCTATGGAGAACTGCTGCGCATGTCGGGCGATTTTGAAGGCTCGCTAGTGCACTATCGCGCCGCGCTCAAGATTGATCCTGACTTCGTGACCTCGCAGCTGGGTCTGGGCGACACCTACGCCCTGATGGGCAACCAGGAACAGGCGCGGGTGGAATACGAGAAGGCGATCCGCTTCGCCCACAACGAGGCCGACCGGCTGACCTATGGCATGCAGAAGGCGATGACCTTTGTGCGCGACGGCAACTTCGCCGAGGCCGACAAGGAATATCAGCAGATCGCCGCAGACGCCCATGCCAAAGAGCAGGACCTGCAGGAAGCGCAGGCACTGCGTCACATGGCGGAGTATCAGACCGACGACAATGCCGCCCTTAAACATCTGAAGCTGGCTGAGGAAGCGCTGAACCATCGTCCGACCATTTCCGCCACCGATCGCGACGAAGAGTTGTCGCGCATCCTGCGCAATCGTGCTGTGCGGGCCGCGCGCGCCGGCAACCAGCCGCTGGCCGACCAGTCGCTGCACCAGCTGGAGGCTCTGGCCAACGGCAACCACAGCCGCGTGATTCAGAGTTCCTACCACGGCGCGGCTGGATCTCAGCTCATGGTCCAGAAGGACATGGATCAGCCGAAATACGAGGCCGCCATCGCGCATCTGGAAGAAGATCAGGAGAATCCCTTCACGCTGGAACTGCTGGTGCAGGCCTACTACAAGACCTACCAGCCCGATAAGCTGCATGAAGTCGAAGTGAAGCTTCGTGGCACGAATGTGCCGACCATGGAACAGGCCCTGGTGGTCCCGGCGGCCCGCGCCCGGCGGCCGACGATCTAGTTCCAGTTTGGTTCCGGGCTCCACGCCGAGCCCGGAACTTTCTCGTCCAATTTGCGGCCTTGGTGTACAGTAGGTTGGCACTTTGCCCGCATGAAAGCTGACCCCGAGCGCCGCGCTGGAACCAGAATCGCCACCAGCGTTCCCACGCGCGTGCGCAGCGTTCATAGCGCGGATCCGACACCGCAGACCGCTCAGACGCGCGACGTCAGCGCCAACGGAGTCTTCCTCTACACCAAGTCCCGCATGGAAAAGGGTGCGGACGTTGAGTTGGTGCTGATCCTTCCTCCCGAACTGACCTCCGGCGAAAGGTGCTGGGTCTGCTGCCAGGCTACGATTGTGCGGGTCGAAGAGGAAGGATCCGAGTTCGGTGTAGCCGCGCAGATCCGCCGCATGGACATTTTGCCCGAAGTCACGGCTTGAACTTCGGTGGCTCCAGAATCCGTTCCGATTCGGCAGCGAGTTTTCCCAAAAGTACACAGCGTCGGAGGGCGTTTCATCGTTCCGGTGGATGATTATGTGATACCTCGTGAATTTCTGAAAAAAGAGCTTCCCATTGCATCGTCGGTGGTGCAATAATGGCGGCCCTAGAATTGCTCTTGTCAATTTAAGGTTCCGGGTGGGCCCAAAGTATGCTGATCGACAAGCTCGCGGCAGGGGTGGTGCAAGTGCAGACACCCATCGGTCCGCGGTATGTAATGCCCTCATTCCTCGAGCGCGTGTATCTGCTGTGGATGTTCCGCAATTTCCCCATTCTTCCGCACGCCGTGCTGAACGGACGGCAGCAACGCCTGATCGATCGCATGTGCAGCCAGCAGCGGTTCGCATCGATGGCGTATGCCGATGGCATGGACGAAGCGCCGGTGATTGGTACCGTCGAACATCGCCCGCCGATCGGCGCAGGCGAGCAGTTGCCGCCGCGGCGTCCCGTGGCCAGCGACGCGAGTGGCTTGGCGGCGGAAGTTCGCCAGCGTTCTTAGCCTCGTTTCTTTCCGCCTTGAAATCGTGAGCATTGAAATCGTGCGCGGTGAAACCGTGCTGGTCGGAAACGTGGCTCACTTCGCGGCAGCGATTCCAAAAGTCGGAGCAGTCCTGCGCGCAGACGTTTGCGTCTCGCAGTTTTTTTCTACGAGGATTAGACTTGGCTTCGCAGAAAATCTGCCGCCGGATGCTATAATTTTTGTTCGTCCCTACCAGCCAAATCCCCACCGTGGGCGCGTAGCTCAATTGGCAGAGCAACTGACTCTTAATCAGTAGGTTGTAGGTTCGATTCCTACCGCGCTCACCAACTAACCCCAATCGGTTGTGGGGCTTTCGAGAACGACAGCCTTCCACTCTTCAGGCACCAATTCCGCATCGTGCCTAATTTTGTGCCCACCCAGCCTTAAAGAACCGAATCCGATTCAAAACCGCTCAATGAGTGTAATGGCGATATTACGCCAGTCATTGCCGCACGCAGCTGCGTTCGCTTCGAGGCATTGTCCCTTGAATCGGATCCTACCCCCTACCCCGAATCCACGGGGCGTGCCGTTATAATGCTGCCTTGCTCAACAGACTTGTTCTTGAAAACCTTCGCTATAGACCTGTTCGGACTCTCTTGAGCGTTCTGGCCATAGGGATCGAGGTCACGATGATCTTGACGCTAGTTGGCATCAGTTACGGAACGCTTGATGAGGCCGCACGACGCGCTCGTGGAGTTGGGGCTGACATTGTAGTTCGTCCGCCAGGAACTTCGCTGATCGCCGCCAGTTCTTCTCCCATGAGTGAAGGTCTGCTGCCGTTCTTCATGAAGCAACCACATGTCACATTCGCTACTGGGACCATGATCCAACCACTCGGCGGTTTTGACAGTCTCAGCGGCATTGATCTCGATCAGTTCAATCGGCTGAGTGGGGGCTTCCGCTTCCTAAGAG
>JBEKWZ010000094.1:0-8248 GCA_049512555.1 Candidatus Sulfotelmatobacter sp.
CGCGCACCTGCGTGTCCCCCGACCGCTGCGCCAGCAGGTCGACCGAATCAACACTGGCGTCCGGTTTGATTCGGTCGACCTGCTGGCGCAGCGGTCGGGGGACACGCAGGTGCGCGAGGCGCTGATCTATGCGTTGCAGAACGATACCAATCCGGGAGTGCGGCTGAAGTCGATCGGCGCGCTGGGCAATTACGTGAAAGACGACACCAACGTGCGCGACGCTGTATTACGCGCGCTGGTGAACGATACGAATTCCGGCGTGCGCATTGAAGCGCTGCGGCTGATCGAGCCGGTGAAGGCCGACGGCAGCGTGCGCGGCGTGCTGATGGCCCTGGCCGCGAAGGATCAGAGCACGTACATCAAATCGCAGGCGCGGACCATGCTGGCGCAGTTGCCGGAGATTGATTAGGAAAGGTAGCGCCGGCATCTTGCCGGCTGGCGCGAAGGCATCGTGCCTTCGCATTGCGCGCGGGCGAGACGCCCCCGCGACAGCCGCCGGGACAGCGGTGCTACAAGAAACAGCTGATGTTGGCTAGAAGAGAGGTGGCTATTTTGAAACGTTCGCTACAAGTCGTTGGGTTGGCGGGAGTGCTGGCCCTGGCTGTGCCGTTGGCTTTTATTTCGCCAAGCCTGGCGCAGGAAACACATGTAACCCGCGAAGGCGGAGCCTGGGGTCAGGAGATCACGGGTTCGCTGGCGGCGGTGAAGATCTTGAGAGTGAAAGTCGACATGGGTGCGGTGGTGGTGCACGGCAGCCAGCAGCAAAACATTAATTATGTTGTTCATACGCGTTTTGGCAATTCTTCTGAGCAGGAAGCGCGCCGGCAGTTGGAACAGTACAAGATAACCGCATATGTGAAAGGCGACACGGCCTGGGTCGTAGGCGACTGGCAGGGAAGACATCCCCGTCATTTTTCCGGCGAGTTCAACATCACCGTGCCGCGTGAGATGACGCTGGTGAAGCTGGAAACCGAGGGTGGCAACGTGGAAGCCACGGGAGTCGCGGGTCGCGTGGAAGCGGAAACCGGCGGCGGTGGCGTGCGCCTCGACGACATTGGAGGGGGCGCTAACGCCGAGACCGGGGGCGGGTCGATCGATATCGGAACGGTCAGCGGCGATCTGGGGCTGCACACCGGCGGAGGCGGCATTGAGGTTCATCACGCCAACGGCAAGGTAGTGGCGGAAACCGGGGGCGGAAGTGTTGTCATCCACTCCGGGGCGCAGGGCGCGACCATTGAGACCGGCGGGGGCAGCATTGAAGTGCGCCAGTGCAATGGCAAGGTGAAAGTTTCAACCGGCGGCGGCAGCATCGACTTGAGCGACATTGGCGGACCGGCGGAGATCGAGACCGGCGGTGGGACCATCAAGTTGACCTCGGCCAAGGGACACGTGCACGCGGAAACGGGCGGCGGCGGGATTGAGCTTTTCGGCGTGCCGTCGGCACAGGCCGAAACCGGCGCGGGCGCGATCACGGTGAAGCTGATGAATACTGGCGGCGAGCATCACGATTCCGATCTGGAAACGGGCGCGGGCGACATCACGGTGTTCCTGGCCTCCGATGTAGCGGTCAACGTGCGGGCCAGCGTGGATATGGGCAGCGGGCATCACATCACCTCGGAGTTTCCCGATATCCGCATCAGCAGCGAGGGCGACAAGTGGGGACCGAAAACGCTCACCGCCGAAGGCAAGCTGAATGGCGGTGGACCCACGGTGAAGGTGCACACCGAGAGTGGCGACATCTGCTTCCGGCGGGCCAAATGAAAGGCATTGCAGATGGTGGATTGTTGATTGTTGATCGAAAAACTGGGCAGCGCCGAGAGCTTCGATTTTCGATCAACAGTTAACAATCAAGAATCAACGATCAGCAATCGCTTGTGAAGTGAGGCCAGATTCGGCGAGCAGGCTTTCAGCGAATTCGCGGCTGAATGAAAATCATGTGGGGGGAGTGGATATGCGCAAATACATTGTGACCAGCTTCGTGTTGGTGCCTTTGCTCCTCAGCTTTTCGCACGCGGTCCAGAATGGGCCGGTCGATCCGCCCGCGCGGCCGTGGGTATTCGCCAGTGAGGAAGAGGGTACGGGCGCGCATCTTGGAGTCAGCGTCGCCGACGTAACGACCGACCGTCTGGGTGCCCTGAAGCTGAAAGAGGAAAAAGGCGTCGAAGTGACGATGGTGGACCAGGACGCTCCGGCCGGCACGTCGGGAATCAAGGAGCACGACGTGATCCTCACCATGAACGGCACGACCATCGAGAGCGCGGCGCAGTTGCGGCGCATGATCCGCGAGACTCCGCCCGGACGCGTGGTGACCTTGGGTCTGAGCCGTGATGGGCAACCGATGACGGTTAAAGTACAGCTGGCGGCCGGGCGCAGGGATGTCCTCATTGGCCCTGACCTGAAGGACTTTCACATTAACATTCCCGAGATTCACGTGCCGGACATCGATATTCCGTCGATCAACATGGTGATGGTTACGTCCTCGGCGCGCAGCGGGCTGACGCTGGAGAACATCACGCAGCAGCTGGGAGACTATTTCGGCGTGAAGAACGGGAACGGAGTTCTGGTGCGCTCGGTGGAAAAAGGCAGCCGGGCGGAAAAAGCTGGCTTCCGGGCTGGGGATGTCATCGTGAAAGTGAATGACCAGGCGGTGCATGATACCAGCGACTTCATGCACGCGGTGCGTGCGGGCGAGAGCAAGGCGGTGAATGTGGGCGTGGTCCGCGATAAGAAAGAACAGAACCTGAATCTGACGCTGCCGGAGCACAAAGAGTCAGGCGAACTGCTGGAAGACGAGGAGAGCCTGCAGGGTCCGTTGATCGACGCTGAGTCGGCCCTGGAGCTGACTGACTTAGGTCAGGAAGTTGCCAAGCTGCAACCCCAGATGCAACTGGCGGAAGAAGACGCTCGCTCTGCTGCCAGAACGCTTCGCCGCGAACTGTGCAATCAGCAGAGAAGAGTGCAGCAGCAGTCGGAGAAGCTGAAGAACCAGGCTCAAATCCAACTCAAGAAGAACCAGGAAAAGCTGAAGCTGCAGTTGGATCAATTGCGCCGGCATTGGACGGACATTTAGCGCAGTCGCGCTAGCGTCCGCTGGCGGCGCTGCGAGCTTGGCTGGTGAGGCAGACGCGGTTGCGACCCAGCTGCTTGGCAGCGTAAAGACCGTCGTCGGCCGCGCGAATCATCTCGTCACGGTTCTTGCCGTGCGCGGGGAAGGCTGCAACCCCGGCGCTAATGGTCACCCTGCGGGGCACCCCTGGAAACTGGAAGCTTTCGACCATGCGCCGCAGTTTTTCGGCGATGGTGGCGGCCTGCTGCGCGTTGCTCTGCGTCAGCAGGATCGCAAATTCTTCTCCGCCGTAGCGGCACACCACATCAATCTTGCGCAACTGCTGGTGGAACAGCGACGAAACCTGGCGTAGGACTTCATCGCCCAGCAGGTGTCCGAACTCATCGTTGAGCCGCTTGAATTGGTCGATGTCGGCCATGATCACGGCCATGCCGGTTCCGTAGCGGCGGGCACGCTCGATTTCCTCCATGATCCGCAGCTCGAAAAAGCGCCGGTTGAATATGCCGGTAAGGCCGTCGAGGTACGCGAGCTGTTTGACGCGCTCGACATAATGCGCGTTCTGGATGGAGTTCGCGCAGATGTCGGCTACCGATTCCAGCGACTGCAGTTCACTTTCGCGGAATGCGTTGGGCTGCGCGCTGTACAGAGTCAGCACGCCATGGGTCTGGCCGAATGAGATTAGCGGGATGCTCATGCGCGAGGCGGACTCCTTGAATAGCCGCTCGGGCTCAGGCGTGGCGCTGAGATCTTTTTCGATGAGAGTGCCATTGGTCGCGAGCACCCGCGCCCAAGGCTGCTGGCTGACCGGAAAACGTGCACCAGGCGGGAGGCAGGGCGTGAGCGTTCCCTGATGCGCCCGCATGACCAGTTCGCCTTCCTCGCGCAAGAGCAGCGATACGTGCGACACCTGAAAAGCCTGCTGAATGACTGTGCAGACGCGGGCCAGCAGATCTTCGAGTTCCATTACGGCGGTGCTTTGCTGGGCTATGGTATTGATGGCTTCCAGTTGCCGGGCCCGTTGCCGTTCCAGCGAATATAGGCGGGCATTCTGCAGCGCGATTGAGGCCTGGGTGGAAAACAGAGTCAGCAGTTCGATGGTTTCGTCATCAAAGCAGTCGACCCGGTCGCTCTGGCAGTCGAGAACGCCTACGACTTCATCGCAGACCATGAGCGGGATGGCCAACTCAGAGCGGGTAGATTGCGCCGAGCATATGTAGCGCGGGTCCTGGCTGACGTCGGGGGCGTAGACCGGCCGCTTCTTGGTGACCGAGGCGCCGGTGATGCCCTCATGGTATCCCAAGGAAAGCTTGTCCTTGCCGGCATCCCAGCCGATCTGCGAGCGCACGCGCAATTGCTGATGCTCCTTGTCGAGCAACAGGATGGCGACGTTCGGCAGCTGAAAAAAATCGCGAGCGATGGCCAGAATTCTCTGCAACACCTCGTCCAAGTCAAAGGTGGAGAGCACCGCCTGGCCCGCTTCGTAGAGCACCGCAAGTTTCGGCATGTTCGCAAGAATTGTAATTGCGGGGAAGGCGGTTACCGAGGTTCCCAAAGTAACCGGGGTTTATGGCGTGACAGCACTGGGAAGGCGGTTGAAATTCGTCTGTATCGTCTGAATACAACGAACGCAGGGGCCCAAGGGTTGAAAGGGCGCGGCTTCAAGCCGCGCCGTAAAGCGCTTCGAAATTTACAGCGGCTTTAGCCGCTCGGGGTCCGCTATCGCCACTTTCTTGCAGTGCGTATCAAGCCGTAGGCCACCAGGCAGAGCCAGAAGTCCAGAACCATGCCCAGGTCCAGATGGAGGGGCCGATGCCGCGCCGCCGGCGGGAGCGACGGAATCAGGACGAAGTACACCACGTTGCCCAAGATGATCGCCAGCAGGGCCTGGAGAAAATTGATGAGCACCGATGGTTTAGACACCATAGAGGCCATCCGAGGATGCCCTCTATTTACCTAGGTTCGCGCTGGTTTGCAAGGGTTTGTGGAGAACTGGCGTTGGAATCGTTTAAACCCGTCCGTACGGTACCCAAACCCAGCCTTGTCAGCCTGGAACAGCCTGTTTTGGAGGCCTCATCTGGTCAATGACCGTAACGGCGATTTACGAACAGCAGCGCTTTTGAATCGGGATCGAGCACAGGCGGAGTCTTAAATCTTGCGGACTCATTTCAAGCCGAGCTCGCCATCGTACTGTCGGATGACCCCGTAGCACTCGCAGGCCGAGTCTTCAAGTTTCTTGCGGTTCACGACCCTCACTGCGCCACGGGTGTACTCGATGAACCCCTTCTTCTGCAGAAAGCCGGCGGCCAAGCTCACGCTAGGCCGATCCGTCCCTAGCATGGTTGCGAGAAAATCATGAGTAATGGGTAGCGCCCCCGAATCCACCCTGTCCTGAGTCATTAGCAACCACCGCGCCAGGCGCTGCTTAATATCGTGCAGCCGATTACACGCGGCCGTTTGCGCAATCTGCATACCCCGAATTGCGACATAGCGGCTCAGCATCAATCGCAGGCGTGGAGTGGATGCCAACGTATTTTGCAAAGCCCCAACTTTTACCCGAAATCCGTCCCCCGTGACTTGCACCACCGCCCTCAGCGGCCCCCTGCTCAGGCCAACCACGGCTGGTGTTCCTGTAAAGCCCTCATTGCCAACTACGCCAGCTTCGGCGGTCTTTCCATCTTTCATTACGACAACAAGAGAGATCAGTCCGCGATTCAGGAAATACGCAAATTCCAGCTTTCCGCCGCTCTCGTGAAGGACTAGATGGTTTGGCAAGCGGACGTATTCGAGGTGAGGGCGAAGGGAGTTGTACTCGCTATCGGAGATGGATAGAAGTATTTTGTTGCCGACTGGCTTGCCTGCGGCATTGGTCCGCTCGCCAGACTGCACGATTTGGAGTTCCTTGCGCGCCACGAGCGAGGGAAACCGAAAACCTCCTGGACCCGGGGATCGACCCACCCGTCGTGTTGCGCGAAACAGGAACTCCGCTGATTCGCGCTACCCGCTGGAGTATACACGGCCAAACGCAAGGCCTCTGTAGGCTGCACGACAGACCATCCAGATTGACGGCCTGTAAGATTTGCCCACCATGAGCCGGAAGCTGGTGTGGATTGAGCAGCAGCATTTTCGGGGTTTTGGTTGTTCGGAATGTGGCTGGCGGTTCAAACCTACTGAAACACTGGCCGGCCCGTCTTTCAATGAAATGATGCGAAACTTCGAGTTGCAGCGCGACAAAGAGTTTACGTCCCATGTTTGCGCCGATCACCCCAAGGAGGATTAGGTACCCACCGGCCCGAATACGCTGCCGTTCGCGCAGAGCTGCCCTCCTCTCCTCGGAATCTCTACCTTGCTGTATCAGCCGATTTCGCTCATTGCGTTGAGTGGAACGCCCTAACTGAGTCCACACGTCCCGAACCTCTGTGCGGGCATTCGCCTGCTCCTGCTAACATTCTCTTTTCACGCCTACGGAATCCTAACCCATGCTCGAACTCTCTACCCCCGTCCAATATGTGAAGGGTGTTGGCCCGCGCATCGGGGAAGTGCTTGCGGCCAAGGGGATTCACACGGTGGGCGACCTGCTTCATTATCTGCCTTTTCGCTATGAAGACCGGCTGAATCCGCGCGGGATCTCCGAGTTGCGGGCGGGCGAAATGGCTACGGTAGTCGGCGAAGTGCGCAACTCGGGACTGTTCCGAACGAGGAGCATGCCCATTTTTCAGCTGACCGTGGGGCAAGGGCGGGCGCGACTGCGCTGCCTCTTCTTCAACGCGACCTACTTGCAGGACAAGTTCACGGCCGGACAGATGATCGCGCTGTACGGCAAGGTGGAAGAAGATCAGCGCAGCCGCGAATTGCAGATTATTCAGCCGCAGTTCGAAATTCTAGGGGACGCGAGCGACTCCGGCGTGAACGGCGCGGGGAATGCCGCAGAAAAGAAAGCGGCGGAGTCGTTGGAGATCGGGCGCATCGTTCCGATTTATGAGGCGATCGGGCGGCTGACGCCGCGCTGGTTCCGGAAGGTGATTCGGACGGCGCTCGATAATCTCACTCCCGACCTGGCGGATCCGATTCCGGCGGCGGTGCGCGCGCATCTGGGATTGATCTCTCCGCGGGCCGCGCTCTGGAATGTGCACTGGCCGGAGCCGGGCGAAAGTTTTGAAGCGCTGCAGTCGTCGCGCACTCCGGCGCACATTCGGATGATCTTTGACGAACTGTTCTTTGTTGAGCTGGGACTCGAGCTTAAACGCCGCGAACAAAAAGCGCAGACCGGAATTGCGTTCCGACTCGATGACCGGGCGCGGGCGGCGATCAAAAAGATTCTGCCGTTTCATCCCACGGCGGCGCAGAAGCGGGTGCTGAAAGAGATTGCGGAGGACATGGAAAAGCCTTATCCCATGCGGCGTTTGCTGCAGGGCGATGTGGGGTCGGGCAAGACGATTGTGGGCTTCGAGGCGGCGATCATTGCGATCGAGAATGGCTGCCAGGTGGCGCTGATGGCGCCGACCGAGATTCTGGCGCAGCAGCATTATTTTTCGGCGCGGAGGATTCTGGAGAATGCCGGGTATCGCATTGTGCTGCTGACCGGCTCGCTCGAAGCGGACCAGAAGCGCGAAGTGCGGCGGCATATTTCGCAGGGAAATGCCCAGTTGGTGATTGGGACTCATGCTCTGCTGGAGGAGAAAGTCGAGTTTGCCCGGCTGGGGCTGGTGATTGTGGACGAGCAACATCGGTTTGGGGTGTTACAGCGGCTGAAGCTGATGAGGAAGTCAGGAGATGGCGAGGAAACCGGCCGAGCTGCGCTCGGGCGGACGGGTGAGGGTGCCCGTCCCCACACAAGCGACCCCGTTCCAACGGGTGATCCTGCCCACACAAGCTCGGCTTTCGCGGAGCCTGACGTTCTTGTCATGACGGCGACGCCGATTCCGCGGACGCTGGCGCTTACGCTGTATGGGGACCTCGATTTGAGCGTGCTGGACGAATTGCCGCCGGGGCGCACGCCGATCGTGACGCGCTGCGGGGCCGACGACGAGTCGCCGAAAGTGTGGGAATTTGTGCGCAAGCAGGTGGCTGCCGGGCATCAGGCGTACGTGGTGTATCCCGTGATCTCAGAGAAAGCGGCCGCCGAGAATGAAGAGAGCGAGCTCAAGGCGGCGATCAAAATGTACCGCGAACTGAGCGGCAAGA
>JBEKWZ010000095.1:0-8241 GCA_049512555.1 Candidatus Sulfotelmatobacter sp.
GCTGTCGCCAAACATGGGAAATGGAATTGGGTTACTGCTGAAGGAGCCGCCAGCGGCCGAAAAATCGCCGCCACGTTCCGCCTGAGTGAAAACGATCGGCTGATCCTGACCATAATTGAGACCGCCGAAATTATCTACGAGGCCAGCGGGTTGCGGCGTGACTGCGCGTCTGCCCTGATAGGAAAAGAAGAAGAAGGCGTGATCCTTAACGATCGGCCCGCCGACTGTTCCGCCGTACTGATTCTGATGAAACAGGGGGTTTACCCGCTGTCCTTGTAGGTTTGTTGCGGGAAACCAGGGTATTGCGTCCAGGAATGTGTCGCGATAGAACTCGAAAACGTCACCGTGAAACTGATTGGTTCCGTTCTTGATAGCGGCGTTGACGATGGCGCCAGAGTTGCGACCATACTCAGGATTGAGCGTGCTGCTCACCAAATCAAACTCGCCGATGGCATCGGGACTCGGGATCACAAGCGGGGTATTGAGCGCGGCGTCGTTCGAGTCGGTACCGTTAATCAGAAAAGAATTCTGCTGCGTTTCCGCCCCACTGGCGGAGAAACCTCCCCCGTTGCCGGAGCTGCCAAATCGGTCCGATGCTCCCTGCACTCCCGGCTGAAGCTGCATGAGCTGAGTCCAGTTGCGCCCGTTTAGCGGCAGTTGATCGATCTGCTTTCCGGTAACCGTAGTGCCCAGCTGCATGCTTGTGGTTTCCACTTGAGCGGAATTGGCTTCGACTGTGACCGTGTCGCTTACCACGCCAAGTTCCATTGTTGCTCTCAGGTTGAATATCTGGTCGAGATCCAGATGAATGTGCGCCTCGGTGAACGTCTTGAAACCGGATTTCTCTACCTTCACCGAATAATCACCGATGGGCAGTTGCAAGAAGGCAAACAAACCATCCTTGCTCGAAGCCGTGGAGTAACTAAGGCCTGTGGCTATGTTCGTGGCGGTCAGCTTCGCGTCGGGCACTACGGCTCCAGACGGATCTACAACCGTCCCGCGAATACTGGCGTAGAGGTTGTCGGCATGTGCGGGAATCGTCCACACGACCATTCCACACACCAACCCCAGCGCGAGAAAAAAAGCCAACAAACCAAACCCATGCTGTTTCATTACAAGCCCTCCGTGTCTCGAATTCTGATTAGCCAAGAAAAAACGAATGCCGGGCTGTCGCGTCACAAAACAGTTCCTTCCTGTGTCGGTGTCGAGTCTGCCAGCGCGCGAACAACGCAATCGGCTTTCGTTTTTGAAAGCCCAAGAACGAGCGAGACTTGTGAGCGGCATCTAGTGCGGGTGATGCAAGCGGAGACCCAATTTGGAAAGAATTGCCTGGGGTTACTAAACTCAGTCACGGAATCTGAAGATGAGTGACCCGAACTTACGTATTCTCAACAGAGCCGAAAATCCGTTGAATGACCACTTCATATGAATATCGGTAGAAACATTCTGAGAATGGTGTGAGACTTAGTAGAGTAGCCGTGCGGTAAATCGAGTCCCGGATCGTTGACCGACTCGAAAATTACTGTGGTGGTTTCGCCGGCCCGCCCCGTACGCTCATCCTGAGTTTGCGCATTTCATCGCGAATGCATCGGCCAATTGGAGGTAAGCGCGCATGACCCGATGGGGAGTTGTTTTCCTTTTTGTGTTGCTGATGGTGTGGCCTTTATCAGGACAGACGAAACCGGGGGATGACATTCGCTATCTGGTGATTCGAACAGCGGGCGGTCCTCCGGACAAGAACTATTACGAACTGGCCAAGCAGGTCGGGATGGCTGATCGGGCTCCGGGTTACGCGCCTGGATTGATGGATATCGAGACCACGGAGCCGAGAAGCATTCGATATGGCGTGCACAGCATCTGGAAAGTGCGCGTTCTGCGCATTACAGATTCGGTGAAGGATCCGGTGTCATCGCGAGACGCATTCTACGCGCTGATTTATGAGCGCGATCCGGATGTTCGATTCTGCGGTGTGCGGTACGAGGTTCATAATCTGCCGTCAGAAAGGCGGCGAATTGAGTACACCGACTGCGAGGATAAGAAACGGTATTCGTTCGAGATGACGAAAGAGTGGCCGCGCCCGTTTGTGATCTATGAGCTTGAGGTTGTGGACCGCGATGCGCTTCGGGCTGTGTGGCATCGGCAGGTTGAAATGATTAAGGCGAGCGAGGAGAAGAATAAGGAGTCGCACTGAATAGTTGGCGATACCCCCAATAATGCTCATCGACCCCTGCGCGGAGGGGTTTGAGCGGTGACGACTGATTTCGACAGTTAGAATGGGCGCTGAGGGTGTCGAGAAGTGATTCGCCTGGTGCGCAATGCTGCTCTAGTTCTCGTTTGCCTCGTGATCCTACTCGCCGTTGCGGGCGCAACTTTTCAGTTCATCGCAACGCGCATCGAAGCTCGCCGCTCTCCCGAAGCTGGGCGCTTAATAGATGTCGGCGGCTACCGGCTCAAAATCAACTGTACCGGCCAGGGAAGTCCAACGGTTGTTCTCGAAGCCGGACTCGGTGATGTTTCGGTTGAGTGGAAACACGTGCAACCGGAGATTGCGCGGTTTTCCCGTGTCTGCTCCTACGATCGTGCCGGCTACGGGGGCAGTGATGCGGGTCCAATGCCGCGTACGAGCGCACAGATTGCCCAAGAACTCCACGCCCTTCTGCAACGTGCTGGTGAACCGCCGCCCTACTTGCTAGTGGGCAGTTCCTTCGGCGGCTATACCCTGCGCGTGTTCAATGGCGAATATCCGGATCAGGTTGTGGGAATTGTGCTGGCGGACGCCACGCAGGAAGACCAGTACGAATTGTTGCCTGCAGCTTGGGGCCGAATCTACGAGTCGATGCTGAATCACTACAAGACGCAGGCGAGGTGGGCTCCTGTTTTTATCGACCTCGGTGTTGCCCGCCTGATGCTATGGTCAAGGGGGCAACTTGGTAAGGAGGCCTACCTTATCCTGCAATCGAAGTATCTGCGAGCCAGAGCGAGCGAACTGGAGATGATCAAGACCAGCGCACAACAGGCGCGTGTTGCCGGCCATATCGCAGATAAGCCCTTGATCGTACTAACTGGCGGAAAAAATTCCGATGAAATCCTGAGCGACGGTCTCAGCAAGCAGGATTTTGACGACTTTCACCGAATTTGGGTAGACGACCTGCAAGCGCGTTTGGCTCATCTCTCCACCAAGGGAAAGCAAATCATTATTCCGGATAGTGGACACGATATTCCCAGCGATCGCCCGGACGCGATTGTGAGCGCAGTGAGAGATATGTGTATGTCGACAAGCCCGTATGTTCCACCAGCAGACTATCGTTAAATTCCCATAGCACTCATCGGCCCCGGAAGGGGATGGCCCCGATTCTCAATGAGTTCTATCGCCTGGTTTCAACAGTTGTCTTGCTTCGGCATCGTAATAGCTCGTACATTCTTGTTATGAAAACGATCTGGCTCGGAGCGATGCTCCTTCTTGCGATGTCGTTCCGTCCGAGTGCGTCGGGGCAATCGGTGAAAGTGTGGATCGATTCGCTTGATAGACCGACGAGAAAGCAAGTCGTAGATCTTGGCCCATCGAGCACCAACTTTCCAGGAAGCCAACAGCTCCGGGTGACGCTATCCTGCTTTTTCTATCCAGGATTCATAGTGAAGGAAGTGTATGAGCAACAGAACAAAGCAATGACCTCTGAGGTCATCGTCCCCGTGATCGAAGGCGCTACTGTTGACTGCACGCAATCGCACGTCCCTGGTGAGATCTCTCTAGGTGAACCGGATTGGGAAGGCGAACTCTTCGTTGGGGCAAAAGGAAACCTCTTATTTTTTGAATGGGCAGACGGAAATGACGGAGGCAGGCCATTTTCTCTCTTAGACGCAACGAGCGGAAAGCAAGTCTATGCAGATTCGGCTTACGATCCAGCGTTTTGGGATAGGAAACCCGAGCCGTCTCCTTTCAATCGGCTGCGCGTCATCAGCGATCAGGACGGTGCCATAACGCTGAGATACCTGCACGTGGAAGTCTACGAGTGCGATCTCCATCTTCCGACAGAGAGGAGCGCGTGTTGGGAAAAGATCAAAGTGCAGGCTGGCATTGGCAACAGACAAATTCCAGTCTGCACCGGCTACGAACGAATCAATAGCCATGTAGGCTCTGCCGTCGCTTACCCTGTTGAGGTTTCTCTGCTACCACACCCAACCAGAAAAACAATCGCTGGGCCTGTAAGGTGTTGGCCCCCAGACTGACGAGTAGTCTCCGTCTCCCCCGATGAGGCAGGCACAAGCTCAGTTCTCCGGATCGTCGAAGACAAGGAAAACAATCCGTCATGTGGCGTAAAATCTCCATCATGCTCATTGACCCTTGGGACCGATTCGGTTCCCTATTGCATGACGGTCGCCTGCATCGAGGCAGGCTGCTGGTTCGTCCCTGCTTCAACCTAACTTAAATGTTAGGGCCAAGCGCTTTTGTTTGAACCAGTGGATCCTGCCGGGAGTACCGTTATTCACTACGCGGCGGTTCCTGATGACGCCCGCCGCCGCAGAATCTCTTCGTAGAGCTGCCAGAATCTCTCCGTTTCGGCGTCGTTCAGCACTTCGCTGCGAGCCAGCGCGATCACGCGAGCCAGAGCTTGCTTCAACTCCTCATCTGTGTAGGCCGCTGGGTCTTTCGTTGGATTGGTCATGTGCTCCCTCCTGGGCGGCGTGCAAGTCAAATCCGATGCATTTAGGTGGCCCTTTGCATCGGAATGCGCAACTCAGTTATGCCGACAAGTTCAGAAAGCAGGTCCGGCAACGCAGGGTCCGGCGCGATGGTGCGCTCTTCCCCCATTTGTGAACCACGCCTGGGTGAGGCCTGGGTGAACCGCAAACGTGATGCCTAACCATGGAAGATCGTCAGCACAACCCTGGAAGAGCGTCACAAGCGTGGGAGATCGTCAGCACAAGCATCAGCACAAACGTGGAAGAGCGGCGCTTCAGCGCCGCGTAAAGCGAGGGTTGATACGGGGCTTCAGCCCCCGTGGTCGTCTCTCCGTTGGCGAACGACTTTCCGCCGCTGCGACCGCAGGCCGCACCGCCGGAACCACCACAACTTTCTCCGGCGTGATCTGCAGCATCGATCGTCCGCTGACGTGCACGAAGCTCAACTCCCGCGCGGCCAGCAAAGCGTTGACGGCATCCTTCACCTTCGACCGTGCGACGACGTTTCCGAAAAAAATCTCCAGGTCAGACTGTTCGATCGCGATCACGCAATCCAGATACTTCGACAGCAGTGCAGTCAGCGCTTCCTGCACCGACAATCCCACGCCCTCCTTCACCGCGTCCGGCGCCCAGCGATAGAGCACATCCCACACCGAGCCCTCGCTGGCTTTGTAATCCACGCGCGTGATGCGCAGCTTCGACCACAACTCGCCGAGAGCGCCATCGAGCGCCGCCAGCGATACGCTTCCACCTAGCACTTCCTGCATCTTCTGTTTTGAGATCGGCCCATCGCGCCGGATCAACTCAAACGCATCGCAGGCCAGCGCTGAATAAGCGGACCGCGAACCAGCCTTCGGCGCCAGCCTGGGATTGCGCTCGCCCACCAGCGCATAAAAATACGGGAACACCGACGCCGCCACCAGAAATCCATTGTTCTCGTCGAACAGGTTCGCTTCGAACGCGGTGCGCTCGCGCAGCAACCGCACCATCAATTCCGTCGCCTCAGCCGCCCGCGGATCTTTAAACGCATGCTGCCATCCCGGCAAGCGGTCGTCCGACCCCACAAACGCCCCCATAAACGTCGGCACCAGCAGCGCGGGCCGCTTGGGATACATCAGGCAAAATCCCACCTCTTCGAGAAACGCGCGCGCCTGCTCGATCGTCCGAATGGGCTTGCCATCCAGCCGCCACTTCTCGCGCCGCAGTTGCTGTAATTCGAGATCAGTCATAGACAGCTGTCAGCTATCAGCATTCAGCTCTCAGTGACCGCCTATCCGGTTTTACTGATAGCTGAGAGCTGACAGCTGAGAGCTAAATTCTCTTAAACGCCTTCTGAATGTCCTTCACAGAATACCTTAGAACCACCGGTCTGCCGTGCGGACAGGCCATAGGATGGTCGGTTTTGGCCAGTTCCGCCAGCAGCCACTCCATTTTGTTTTGCTCCAACGGCATGTTTACCTTGATGGCGGCGTGGCACGCAATCGACGCCGCGATGCGTGCCCGGATCTTTTCCAGGTTCAACGACTGCTCCTCGCGCGAGAACTGGTCGAGCAACTCGTGCAGCATGTGCTCGACCGCAGCTGCATCCACTCCGGCCGGGGCGACTTTCACGGCCACGCTGCGGGCGCCGAAGGGCTCGGCCTCGAATCCGTTGTGCTGCAGTTCGTCGGCAATCTCCGAAAACACGGCCTGTTGCGCCGGAGACAGCTCCAACACGATCGGCATCAGCAAGCGCTGGCTTTCTACTTTCTGCGCCGCCCGCTGCTTCAGGATTCGCTCAAACAGCACGCGCTCGTGGGCCACATGCTGATCGACGATCCATAGCCCGTCTTCGTTCACCGCCAGGATGAACGAATTCCGAATCTGGCCCACCGGCTTCAATGTGCCCAGTGCCGAGAGAGTCGGCTCCTCTTCGCCTACATCGAGCGCCGGCGCGCAGCCGTGGTCGGGAATGGCTTCGGGTCCGCGCGCCAGGGAAACCGCCGCATTCGCCTCCACTGCAATGCCGCCTTCAAATTGAAATCGCTGTGAAACCGGCGGCGGCGCGGGCGCCTGCAGTGCGAACCCTTCATCGGCCACAGAATCGGGCGCCCCATAGCCTGCCCTGAGCTTGTCGAAGGGTCGCGCGTCTTGTGCGAGACGTGGGAAATTCTGCGACCCACTTTCAGAAGCCCCACCCGACGAGGGATCCCACGCCGGCGCGCCCGGAGTCAGCACAGGCGTCATCGCCCCCGGCGTAAGCGACGTACTTGCAGTCGCGTGCGCATGCATTTCGGTCACGAACTGCGGCACTGGACGCGCCTTCATCAGCGCCGCCCGCACCGAGTCGCGCACAAAATCATGCATCACCGATTGCTGGCGGAACCGCACCTCCGTCTTCGAGGGATGGACGTTCACATCGACTTCCGCCGCCGGCAACTCCAGAAACAGCAGCACCACCGGATAGACCGTCGGCGGAATAATATTTCGGTACGCCTCGGTCAGCGCGTGCTGGATCAAGCGGTCGCGAATCGTACGTCCGTTCACGAATACGAAAATCGAATTCCGGTTCAGTTTCTGAATCTCCGGCTTCGAAATGAAGCCGTGAATCCGCATCTCGCCCGGATCTTTTGCCAAAAGTCCTGCACCTTCTTCGCCATCTTCCTCAACCTCCTTCCGCCGCCACGGCGGAGGCTGCGGCAATCCCACGCGCTCCAGCGCCTGCCGCGAGGCCACAGGAATCAGCTGATCCAAGATTTCTTTTCCAAAAACCTGATACACGCGCTCGCTGTATCCCGCCACCGGAGGCGCGACCAGCATGGCATTTGCCGCCGAGTGCAACTCGAAATGTTTTTCGGGATGGGCCAGCGCATAATGCGTGACCAGCGACGCGATGTGCGACAACTCGGTCGACTCCGCCTTCAGAAATTTCTTGCGCGCCGGAGTATTGAAGAAAAGATCGCGCACCGTAATCGAAGTTCCCAGCGGCAGGCCGGCTTCCTCGACGCGCGCAATCTTGCCCCCGTTGATCTCGACCACTGTTCCCGCAGCCTCTTCCTCAGCCCGCGTCTCCAGACGCAGCCGCGACACCGACGCAATCGAGGGCAGCGCCTCGCCGCGAAATCCCAGCGTCGCAATGCTCAGCAAGTCTTCGGCGTTCTTGATCTTCGAGGTCGCGTGCCGCTCAAACGCCAGCATGGCGTCGTCGCGCACCATACCGCAGCCGTTGTCGGTGATCTGAATCAGCTTCTTCCCGCCCGCCTCCACGCTGATCTTGATCCGCGTCGCGCCCGCGTCCAGCGCGTTCTCCAGCATCTCCTTGACGACCGACGCCGGCCGCTCCACCACCTCGCCCGCGGCGATCTGGTTGGCAACAGTTTCGGAGAGTACGTGGATGCGACCCATGGCAGTTCTCAGTTCCCGGTTCTCAGTTCTCAGTTTGCAGCGGCGAGGATCAGTGGTCAGTTTCGCAGATGGGCTTAGGAAAAACAAAGGAGGGTTGATGTGGGGCGGACACTCCTGTCCGCCAAATGCTTGCGGCGTGGCAGGCCACGCAGGACCGCCCGGTACCGCCGTCACACT
>JBEKWZ010000096.1:0-8229 GCA_049512555.1 Candidatus Sulfotelmatobacter sp.
GGAGTCGATCGCGAAATCATCGTGATCGAGAGTAATTCCACGGACGGCACACGTGAGCTGGCTAAGCACTATGCCGGCCACCCCGAGATCAAACTTGTGCTCCAGGACCGCCCGCGGGGCAAGGGCCACGCTGTCCGTGAGGGCTTCCGGCGCGCCACCGGAGACATCCTGCTGATCCAGGATGCCGACCTGGAGTACGATCTGGACGATTATGACGCCCTGTTGGCGCCGATTCTTTCGCACCGCGCCCTATTTGTGCTCGGCACACGGCATGGCGGCGACTGGAAGATTCGGGAGTTCGCCAAGCAGAAAATTTTGTCGGCCGCCCTGAACTTGGGGCACGCGTTCTTTACCGGTGCGATCAACGTCCTCTTCCGCCAGAACATGACGGATCCGTTCACTATGTTCAAGGTTTTTCATCGCGATTGCCTGTTCGGGCTGGAGTTCCAGTGCAACCGCTTCGATTTCGATCATGAACTGGTCATCAAGCTTGTCCGGAAAGGCTACCGGCCGCTGGAACTCCCTGTGAACTACCGCTCGCGCTCGTTTCACGAAGGCAAAAAAGTGCGCTTGTTCCGCGATCCGCTTACCTGGATATGGGCCGACCTGAGGCTGCGCTTCACGCGCGTGCTTCCCAAATATCTTCGATAAGACTGCCGCGCATTATATGCACTTGACAGCATAGTTATTATGGTGCATACTTTATGGGTGAAGTGGGGAGTCGATCTGCATGACGATTTCTTGCCTGAATATCGCGGATCTGGGCGGGGGCGTGCAAGACGAGCTGCTCGCCCACATCGAACTGCTCGAACAGTTCGGCCCTCAGCTAGGGCGGCCCAGTGCGGACACGCTCAACGGCTCACGTCACGCAAATATGAAGGAATTGAGGTTTCGCGCCGCTGCCGGTGTCTGGCGTGTGGCCTTCGCTTTCGACCCGAACCGCAGGGCCATTCTTCTGGTAGCGGGAGACAAGGCTGGCGTCAGCGAAAGGCGATTTTACCGCCAGTTGATCGAAAAGGCCGATTCGCGCTGTGACACGCATCTCGCCAAAACCAAGAAGCTGAAGGAAGGGATCTAACAGCCATGACGAATCTCGAACGGATACGAAAGGAGCTAAGCCCTGCCCGCCGCAAGAAGGTGGCGGCCCGCGCGGCCCAGCTCATCAGCGACGAAATGACGCTGCAGGAACTCCGGCGCGCGCGCAAGCTCACCCAGGTACGCATGGCCAAGGCTCTCGGGATCAGCCAGGATGGCGTTTCCAAACTCGAAAAGCGAAGCGACCTTTTGCTCTCGACCCTGCGGAAGACCGTTGAGGCCATGGGCGGAAGCCTGTCTCTGGTAGCTGAATTCCCCGATTGCAATCCTGTCGTCCTGTCGGGCATTTCCGAGGCCGGGCCGGACCACAAGCTATCGGTGCGAAAACACTCCCACACATAACAGCCAAAGAGATACCGAACTCCGCGATTGCCGCTTACGCGTGCCGCGTTGCGGCACCCTCTTCCGCCTCCTCCCGCCGCAGGTAATCGCCGCGCGAAAGGTGGCGCTCCAGCCACACATACAGCACGATGAACAGGTATCGGCTTCCCATCTCCTTGATTCTCAGCTTGGAGATGCCCGATTTGCGATTGGTCCACGAGATCGGCACCACCGCGTAGGAGTACCCGCGCACGATCGCCTTCAAGGGCATCTCCACCGTCAGGTTGAAGTGCGGCGACAACAGCGGCTGCATTCCCTCGATGGCCTGCCGGCGGTAACACTTGAACGCGTTGGTGATGTCGTTATATCGCAGCCCGAACAAAATACGGATGAACCAGTTGGCCATCCGGTTGATGGCCAGCTTGTGCACCGGGTAATCCAGGATCTTGCTGCCGTGGATAAATCTCGAACCAAACGCGCAATCGTATCCCTCTTGGACCTTCCGATAGTATCGAACCAGGTCTTCGGGGCTGTCGGACCCGTCGGCCATCATCACGGTGACGGCTTCCCCGGTGGCCTGCGCCAGCCCGGCGCGCACAGCCAGTCCAAAACCGTGCCGACCGGTATTGCTCACCAGCCGAATGCCGGGATAACTCTCCACCGATCGCCGGACGCAGGCCGCCGTTCCATCGGTGCTGCCGTCATCCACCACCACGATTTCAAATGGAATCCGCTCCCTATCCAGGACCGCCGCGATTTCCGTGACCGTTTGCTCGATCGCCCCCTCCTCATCGCGGGCGGGAATGACAACCGATAGCTTCACTTGTCATTCCTCCGCTTGACTGGCGCATCCGTCCTGCGCGCGTGGCGCTCGACGATTTCATCAAGAATGCGCGGCAGATCGTATTGCATCTTCCAATTCGGAAAATGCGAACGCAGCTTCGTCAGGTCCGAAATATAGCAAATGTGATCGCCAACCCGGTTCGTGTCTTTGTAGCTGTACCGCAGCTTGAGCCCCATGGCCGCCAGTCGATCGACGGTCTCCAGAATGGAGAGACTGTTCGCCCGGCCGCCGCCCAGATTATAAACTTCCCCGCAGCGTGGGGAACGGAAGAATTCCAGAAACAGATGGGCTACATCGTAACTGTGGATCTGGTCGCGCACCTGCTTCCCTTTGTACCCGTAGACGGTGTATTCTTTGCCGGTTACAGCGCAGTGAACGATGTAAGCCAGGTACCCGTGCAATTCCACGGCGGCATGCTGCGGTCCGGTCAGGCAGCCGCCGCGAAAAACGCCCACGGGCATCTGAAAATAGCGCCCGAACTCCTGGCACATGACATCGGCGGCCACTTTGGAAGCTCCGAAGACGGAATGCAGGCACTGGTCGATGGACATGCTCTCGTCCACTCCATCCAGACCGCCGGCGTAGTCGTAGCGCTTGTCGAGTTCGATGAGCGGCAAATAATTGGGCCGGTCGCCGTAGACCTTGTTCGTGCTTGTAAAGCAAAACGGCGACTCCCGGCAGAAGTCGCGAGCCGCCACCAGCAGGTTCATGGTGCCGAGAGCATTCACGTCGAAATCGTCATACGGAATCGCCGCGGCTTTGTCGTGGGAGGGCTGCGCGGCGGTATGAATGATGAATTGCGGCCGCTCAGCTTCAAATACCTGCCTCACTGCGTGCCGGTCCCGTATGTCAATGGGCAAATGCCGGTAGTGTGGCAGCGTTGCCTGGAGTTCCAGCACAACTCCATGCGTGGTGCCTTGCTCGCCGAAGAACTCCCGGCGCATATCGTTGTCGATCCCCACGACCTCCCAGCCTTCCGCCGAGAGTTGGCGGACACATTCCGAGCCGATCAGCCCGCCGGATCCTGTAACCAGTGCCTTCATAGCTCCCTTATTAAACAAAGCTCCACTCTACTATCGCGCGTGTGTGCACGGCAAACCGGCGGCGCATGCCGAACGCTGTTTCGCCGGGAAAATTAAGCCTGCGCGCCCGGCACGCGAACGAAGACATATTCGTTGCAACCCAAAGACCCGCCGCATGTCGTCAGGCGCGTTAATGTGAAGCCACGGCGCAAATAGAAGTCCACTATGGCCTCTGGTTTGGCAACCTCGAATGGATAGCCGCCCACCCAGTCGATCAGGTCCCGCCACGGAGACATGCCGCGCTCCCGGCCTTCGTTGCGCCACGACTCGAAAGGACGGCCGTGCAGCAGGTCTTTTAGCGTCCTGCGCCAGTACAAATGTATCAAGACCGGAATCGTGACAAGGAACCGCAAGCCGCCAGGCAACCGATTGTAAGTATGCTTGATCGCTCGCCAGCGGTTGCTGATCTTGCCTTGATCGTTGTAAATGGCAATGCAGAGCTTTCCTGCCGGCGCCACTCGCCCGGCGGCATTCTCAAGAGCTTGCCACATTGCGCCAGTGTGATGCAAGACGCCCCAAGAATACACCACGTCGAAGCAGCCCAATCCGGCAAGGTAACCGGCATCCAGAACGGACCCTCGTTCTATGCGCCAGTCCGGGTCCTGCGGGAAGTATCGAAGCCGTAATTCCTGCGCGCAAGCTACCGATTGCGGATCGTAATCGAAGCAATCGACATGCGCTCCCAAGCGCCGTGCCGCCAGGCTGAACAGACCGCTGCCACAGCCGATATCGAGGAAGGTCCTGCCTCGTAAATCCGGTACGTCCAGCATGCGGCGCAGGGAATCCTCGGCTTTCAGGATGCGGTGTTCGTCCAGGACGGAAAGGAAACGCCGCCAGTTTTCCCCAAACGCGAAGCGTTCGCGAGAGGCAATTTCTTCCTGCGAGCCGGCGGCCATTAACCTCACTGTACCGCAGGTCTTTAGGCGATGCTGTCTATTGTGGCAAACGGCAGAACAGCCTGCCCTGCGCGTTTGCGCAACAGCCACTTGCTATAGGGCGGCACGTCGTTTCTTGCGAGGTCCTGCAGGATAAGTTCGGTTACTTCGCGATCGCGTACTTCCGGCGCCATTTTTTCCAGCCGGCCCTCCCGACGCAACCAATCGGATTTTTCCTTGGAAAGCGCCTGCTTGGAGGCATCGCTGAGTTGCTCAAACAACTCCTGAGCGGTAACGTGGCGGAACTGCTCGTACTCGAGTATTAGGGCCCGTTCCTCAACTTCCTGATTCTGCCGTACTACCGCCCGTTCGCGTTGCCTGTACCGCTCCCTGGCTACAGCTTCCATGTGCTCATCCATAAACCGTCGCCGGGAAGCCGGATCTTTCACGATCTTGATTACTAACCCGGCCGCGTTCTTGAGACTTTGACCGCTACGCTGTTTTTGTCTGCATATATCGAGTGCCATCTCGCACCAGTCAAGCAGTTCCTGTCCTTCGCCGATGCTGGCCCCCATGTCCAGTGCACGCGACACATAGCTACTGGCCACATGAGGCAGTACGCCTTCCTGCTTCATGGCAAGTACAAGCTGCGCCGCCCTCTCCAAGGCATACAGTTGTTCCGGTGTCTCCGCGGCCGCACTCCATGTGGTGGCCTGTTTGTAACCGAAACCAGCCTTCTCCAACGTGCTTTGACAGTGCGCCCGGCTTAATTCAGGGCAGGTCGTGCTCTGTAACATCAAACTCTTACGCTCAGGCACATAGGATGGGTGCCGGTGCATGGCAATACGCCAGTCTTCTGCGGAAATTACGTTATACGAGCCCAGCACCTGGATCTTGATTAACTGATCGAATGCCGGCTCCAAGGTCTGCATAAGACGTGAAAAGTAGTGGGGGGGGTTCAGAATGCCGACATGTTCCATTGCCAGTTTGCGCGCATCCATGACGATCAAGTCGGTCTTCTCGAAGGCAACGGCGAAGAACCGGTATAAGTGCTTGGCCGTAATTCCGTCGAGCTCCATATACCGCCCAGCGTCTAGCACTCGAAAGAAGCCGTTGTTGATCGACTGGATTAATTTGTCGGTCCACGTAATGCTGCCGGTACAACGGCCAGTCTCGCGGTCGAGCAGGAAACTGGCCTCCTGGAACACATTACTCCACTTCACTTCTTCCTGCTGATCGGTAGCGGTAAGTGCGCGGAAGCGGAGCGGAATGAAGCGATCCATCGCCAATTTCAAGCGCTGGTAAAACTTGCCATGCACCGAGTTGATATTCAACATGCGGGCGATCTCGCGCCCTGAGAAAGTAACGGTCTTTGCAAAATTGTTACGGAAGGTGAGGACCCCCAATACTACGAAAATATCCAGGTCCTGCTCGGTAGGCAGGCCCAACTCGTTATTGCCTTGAATTTGCCAAACAACTTCCATCTCGCTGCCATTGGGAAGAATCTTGGTGCCCTTGATCTCGATTTTTCCAATCCGCTTTCCGACCCTCCGCTCCAACACGGCAAAAGGAATCGCCGCGAGGTTCTCTTCTTCGACGGAAAGGTTGACGAGTGCGGGTTTTGGATTGTGCTTGGTCATGTATGCGCCTTTAGAACACGAAGTGCACCCTCTGTTTTTGTAACATTAGTCTGCCATCCTGTTCTAGCGATTTACGATCAAGCCCGTGCAGAGTCGTTGGTTTTATTGGCAAGCACACGCCAGACCACCCAAACGGGGTCGGCATCTCCTTGAGTTTGTTGTCTTTGGTTGTAGTTATCCAAACCATAAACCATACCATATGGAACCGTGCTCGAAGGCTGCCAATATCCGACAAGTACATATGGTTTCAACGGTTTGCGGTGGGCTAACGGCAATTGCGAGCCATGTGCTTGACCGTAAGGCCCATGGGTTTCATCGTAAAATGCATGGGCCTCGCCGTAAGAGGATCGTAACGTATTCAAAACACGGCAGATCCGCGTTTGTACTTGAGCGTAATCAAACAAAACCTTTAGATTCATCAAGTTGAAGGTGAGGCAGCGGCATTCGGATTGCAGGCATTTACGATGAAGCACAGCTCGGACCCCTGGCTGTTACGCTCAAGCACATAACCGGACAGCGCACTTTACGCTGGGACACGCAACCAGCCTCCGCTGCTTACGATGGAGCCCATTTGGAAAGGCGCTTCCCGTGGGTTCAATCATAAGAGCCGATCGGGCGAACCGGTTCAGCTTCAATTCGGCGCAACCACTGCTCCAGCATAAGCAGTGACCACAGCCAGTGGGAGTTGTCGCGCCGGCCACAGTCGTGCTCTCGGAGCATCTGTTGCACGAAGGCTGGCGAGACGATACCGCGCTCAATAAACGAGGTACTGCTCAAGTGGTCCCAAAGGAACGTCTTCAAGACGCCTCGGAACCAGGATGCCAGCGGCACACCGAAGCCCATCTTCCGGCGGTTTAATAGCGCAGGCGGCAGACGGTCGTCCAACGCTCGCAGCAGAATATATTTCCCCTTGCCATTCTTGATCTTCCAGCCATTTGGGATTCCTGCCGCCAGCTCTCCAAGCTCATGATCCAGCAGCGGGCAGCGCACTTCTAGCGAGTTCGCCATTGACATACGGTCGACTTTTACCAACATGTCGCCGGGCAGATTCTGTGTGGTTTCGAAGAAAAGCGCCTGCGACAGCAGATCGGCGTGGCCAGGAAGCAAAAACCCCGCCAGTGAACGTATCAGGTAGGCCCCGTCTGCCGGCAGCATCCAATCGGTCTGAAGAAGCTCCTGGCGCAGAAACCAAGGCGCAAAGTTGCTCTCAAAATATCGCTCCAGCGCAGTCGCACGGCTCAACATATGCAAATAATTCTTGCCATAAGCCGAATAGGGCAGGCGATCCGCCATCCAGGAGATAAAGGTGCGCAATGCCTGCGGCACCCGGTCCAGCTTCCGTAGTTTGTCAAGGGTTTGAAAGCGATCGTAACCTGCAAACAACTCGTCGCCACCGTCGCCACTCAGCGCCACCTTCACATGTTGGACGGCGAACTCGGAAACGATGAAAGTCGGGATGGCGGAAGAATCGCCAAAAGGCTCGTCGAAGTGCCGGACCAGACGCGAAACCAAATCCACCGCGTCCGGCCGGACCACTATTTCGTGATGGTCGGTATGATACTGCCGCGCCACCATCGCGGCATATTCCAGTTCATTGAAGGCGCTCTCTTCAAAGCCAATGGAAAACGTACGCACAGGCTCGGGCGATGCCAGAGCCATGGAAGCAACCACGGAACTCGAATCGATACCGCCGCTCAAGAAGGCGCCCAAGGGTACGTCGGCGATCATCCGGATACGCACGGACTCGTCGAACTTTTCCCGCAATCGCGTGCATACACTGGCTTCAGAGAAATCGGCCGGTGTCTCGGCAACCGGCGTGGGAAACTGCCAGTAGCGGCCTTGATGAACGGTTCCGTCGGCATCGTAACTCAGCCAACACCCTGCCGGCAATTTGCGGATCGCCCGAAAACAGCTCCGCGGTTCAGGGATGTACGTGAACTGAAAGAAAAGGCGCAGCGCCTCCGCGTCGATCTCGCACGGCACGCCGGCCGCTCGCAGGCATTTCAACTCGCTTCCGAAATAAAGCCCCTCCGGCAATACGGCATAATAAAGCGGCTTCTTCCCGAAGCGGTCGCGCGCCAGGAAAAGACGTTTCTGGCGGGCATCCCAGATAGCATAAGCAAACATGCCGCGCAAGCGCCGCAAGCCCTCGGCGCCTTGGTCTTCATAGAGGTGAACGAGCGTTTCGGTGTCGCTATTCGTGGCGAACCGGTGCCCCTGGGCGATCAGATCGGCACGGAGCTCCTGATAATTGTAGATCTCGCCATTGAAGACCACCCAGACGGATCCGTCTTCATTTGCCATGGGCTGGTGGCCGGTACTGAGATCGATAATGCTGAGCCGCCGCATGCCGATGGCGCAGCCGCCCTCCA
>JBEKWZ010000097.1:0-8164 GCA_049512555.1 Candidatus Sulfotelmatobacter sp.
CTCCAGCGCCTGCGGGTCCTGTGCGAGCTCATCGGGCAGAAATTTAAGAGCGACGAAGCGGCCAAGTTCCGTGTCTTCGGCCTTGTAAACTACACCCATCCCGCCGCCGCCCAGCTTCTCGACGATGCGGTAATGCGAAACGTTTTGGCCGATCATACTCGCCCACCAGCTTGAGTGACGCCGCTAGCCTACCATAGGCCCAGACTGGTCGTGACTCGGCTGGCGCGGCCTTCCGCGCCTTGACCGTCTCAAACCTCAATGTTAGTTTCGGTTCCACCTGACCGCGAGAGGGACATTACTCTGAGCTCGGCAAGAAAGCCGCCTCAATCCGCCGATCTTCGTCCCGTTGATCTTCATTCCATCGATCGGCGCCGTCGTGAATTTCTCGTCCGCTTCTCGCAAGCCGCCGGGGCGACCCTGGTTCCCGCAAGTCTGTGGAGACTGGCGCTTCCGGCTCGATCGTTGGGATCCCGCAATGAGCCCGCCGGATTCCATCTGCACCCGCACTATCGAAGCGAACGCCCGCTCGATGCCACATTGCTTAAGGTGCAATCCGGACTCGACGACTTCATCACCGAAAAATATGCCGACCAGATTGCGGCCATGCTCGCGGAGTGGAGTGGGGGCCTGCTGCAGTCTCCGCGGGAAGTGCAAGCAATCGCGAAGACTTTCGCCGCCGAGTTCTCCGCTGCGTCGCTCCAGCCCACTCAGTCGCGAGTCGTTCGTTCCAGTACCGTGCTGGAAGTGCGCCAGAACAGATTCGACAATCAAGTGGCGCTGAGCCGCGACGAATTTCTCAGAGAATGGCAAGCCGCGTTCAGCGGCTTCTCAAAGATAGTCACTGCCGAGTTCCAGATCACAGCGATCGATTTAGCGCGCAGGGAAGATGGGTCTACGTCTGCGACTCCGCAGATTGCAAGCGACGTTCCAGGCAACGTGCAGACCCGCATTCGTTACGAAATCGTGGGCACGGGCGCGGGCTTCCACCGCGAACAGCGTGTCGGTCATTGGGACTTGAGCTGGGCCCCGTCCTCTGCCGGCGACTTTCGTCTGCGTAGTTGGCGAGTGCTCGACGAGGCTCAGGCCCGTTCCACTTCGTCCATTTATGTCGACATCACATCCGCCGCGCTCGGCGGCAACTCTTCTTATTCGGCCCAGTTGCTGCATGGCACCGATTACTGGCGCACCGTGCTCGACGGCGCTTCCGGCATCGACATCTACGGGCACAACGGTGTCTCGATCGCCGACATCGATAACGACGGCTTCGACGAACTTTACGTCTGCCAGCCCGCCGGACTGCCCAATCGCCTCTACCGCAACCGCGGCGACGGAACGTTCGAAGACATTACGGAAACGTCCGGCTTGGGAATCCTCGAAAATACGGCTTGTGCCTTGTTCGCTGATTTCAATAATGACGGCCGTCAAGATGTAATTGTCGTTCGCGCCAATGGCCCGCTCTTATTTCTGAATGAAGGGGGCGGCAAGTTCCGTCAGAAAAACGATGCGTTCCAGTTCGCGAACCCTCCGCAGGGAACATTCACCGGAGCGGCCGCAGGCGACTACGATCGCGACGGCTGGCTCGATGTGTACTTCTGCCTGTACTCCTACTACCAGGGCACCGGGCAGTACAAGTATCCGTCACCGTATCACGACGCCGAAAACGGTCCACCCAATTTTCTGATGCGCAACCAGCGTGACGGCACCTTTCGCGACGCAACCGCCGCGTCGGGACTGAACCAAAACAACACGCGCTACAGCTTTTGCTGCGGCTGGAGTGATTACAACCGCGACGGGTGGCCCGACCTTTACGTCGTGAATGACTTTGGCCGCAAGAACCTCTACCGCAACAACGGCGACGGCACATTCACGGACGTCGCACCCCAGGCCGCGGCCGAAGACATCGGCGCAGGCATGAGCGTTTCCTGGCTCGACTATGACAACGATGGCGCACAAGATCTCTACGTCGCCAATATGTGGACCGCAGCCGGCGAACGCGTTTCGACGCAGGAAAACTTCAAGAAAGATTCGTCGCGTGAAGTCCGGGCTCTCTACCAAAAACACGCGATGGGGAATTCGCTCCTCCACAATCGAGGCGCAATTTTCGACGACGCCACGAATTCCGCCACGGTTGGAATGGGCCGCTGGTCCTGGTCGAGCGACGCTTTCGATTTCGATCACGACGGCTTCCTCGACCTCTACATTGCCAACGGCATGGTCTCGGGCCCACGGCGCGCGCAGCATTCGCCCGAAGATTCTGCGCCCGAGAATTCTACGCCCGAAGACCTCAACAGTTTTTTTTGGCGGCAGGTGGTAGCCTTGTCGCCCGACGAAGCCCGGGCTTTGCCCGTGTACGAGCAAGGCTGGAACGCAATCAACGAACTCATCCGTTCCGACGGGACTTGGAGCGGTTACGAGCGAAATGTTTTCTATGCCAACAATCGGGACGGAACATTCTCCGACGTTTCTGCCGTGCTAGGCCTCGACTTCGTCGAGGACGGCAGGGCATTCGCGCTTGCCGATTTTGATCACGATGGCCGTCTCGAAATATTTCTCAAGAACCGCAACGCTCCGCAGTTGCGCATCCTGAAGAATGCCCTGGAGGCTCTGCCGCCGTCGATCATCTTTCGCCTGCAAGGCACAAAAAGCAACCGTGACGCCATCGGCGCCTCCGTAACCGTCGAAACCGCCGCTGGACGCCAGACGCGCATGCTTCAGTCGGGGTCAGGTTTTCTTTCGCAACACAGTAAGGACATTTTCTTCGGACTTGGCGAGACGAAAAGTCCGGTGCGCGCGTCAATTCGCTGGCCCAGCGGATTGTCGCAGGAACTGCACAACCTCCCGATCAATCACAAGATCTGGGTCGAAGAAGGCGCCGAACCTTCGCGAATGGAGCCGTTCAAGCCGCAGCCAGCAAAGCGGAGTCCTGTTCCTCTGGAAGGCGCGCGCGAAATCGAGTCGCTTCCAGACACAGTTGAAACCTGGCTGCTGTCACCCATCGCAGCTCCAGAGTTTTCTCTTCCGGACCTGTCGGGGAAGATTCGGACGCTCTCGGCGATGCGCGGCAAGCCAACTTTTCTGTACTTCTGGATCACAAAGTCATCGGAAGCGTCGCAACAATTGCGAGCGCTGCAGAAATCCTACGGTTCCTGGCAAATGAAAGGCTGGCAACTAATCTCGGTGAACGTGGATGATCCCCCAGTCGACTTGGCGCGCAGACTCGATCAATTTGCGTTCACAATTCTGCGCGGATCAGACGACGTCGCGGCAATCTACAACATCCTCTATCGCCAGTTATTCGACCGTCACCGCGATTTGAGTCTTCCCACATCGTTCCTGATCGACAGCAACGGCGACATCGTTAAGGTGTATCAAGGCGCGATCATCCCCGAGCATGTGGAACACGATTTGCAGCACATTCCCCGAACTGACGCAGAGCGACTGGCTCGGGCGCTGCCTTTCCCGAGTGCAACCTACACTCTCGAATTCGGCCGCAACTACCTCTCTTACGGCGCTCTATTTTTTCAGCGCGGATATCTCGACCAGGCCGAAGCCTCATTCCAGCAGGCCCTGCGCGACGATCCTGCGAGCGCCGAAGCTCTCTACGGAATCGGAAGCGTCTACCTGAACCAGAACAAGAACGCCGCGGCGCGCGAGACTTTTGAGCGTGCAGTGAAACTGCCGGCGAACTATCCCGGAACGCTACCCGACGCCTGGAACAATCTTGGCGTGATCGCTACGCGCGAGGGACACATCGACGATTCGGTCGCGCGTTTTCTGCAGGCACTGCAACTGAACCCTCATCACCTGCTGTCGCTCGACAACCTGGGAAATGCATATCGCGCACAAAAACGCTGGGAAGATGCCCGCAAAGTTCTGGAGCGCGCGCTGGAAGTTGCTCCCCAGGATGCTGAAGCGAACTACAGTCTGGGCATGGTATTCGCGCAAACGGACGACACGGTCAAAGCCGAAGAACATCTGCGGCGCGCCTTGCGGTCTCGTCCCGTTTATCCTGAGGCGCTGAATAATCTGGGAGTGCTCTATCTGGTCACGCAGCGGCGCGATCAGGCTGTGGCCAACTTCGAACAGTGCATCCGCATGGCTCCCTCGTTCGATCAGTCATATTTGAACCTGGCTCGCGTCTATGCTCTGGAAGGTGCGCGGGACAAGGCTCGCGGCGTCCTGCTCGATTTGCTCAAACAGCATCCCGGCCATCCCCAGGCCACGCAGTTACTCGAGCAATTGCAGCCGTAACCAGCATGGACTTAAGGTTTCGGTGTCGGAGCCGTCAACAGACCGACGAACATCTGGTAGAACTTTTCCGCGTCCAGATCGACCTGCACTTCTGCTGGCGGTCCCACGATCGCCGGTTTGTCACGCTCCGTCCAACTCAGAGTATCTCCATAGCCCGCGCTGCGATTGAGGTCGACATCGAGATAGCGCGTATCCTTCGCCGTGATCAAACTCGGCTCAAGCCACGCCAGTGCCGCAAGTTCGTCCCATAAATAGTTGTATTTGCCCAACGTGCGCGCATACGAACTCACATAACGAGCCGCGGGAGTGTTTCCCGTTTTCACCCGGTCGATCAATTCTTGCGTCAGCCGCGTCTTCACCGAAATATCCACGGTGGTGCAGACGATTTTCTTCCACGGCGCCATGAATACGACGTGTGCCGCTTCCGGATCGAACCAAAGATTGAATTCGTGCCGGGGCGTGTTTACAAATTCAGGATCGTCCGTCTTCGGATTCAGGCTACCGCCCATGAATACGAGTTCTTTCGCCAGTCCGGCAAATTCGGGGTCGATCGAGATGGCAAGCGCGAGGTTTGTCATCGGCCCGCCTTCGTAGATCGTGATCTCGTGCGGATATTTTCGGACCATGCGCACCAGAAAATGCGCGGCGTCTTCGTCTAGCGGCTTGGAGGTCGGCTTTCCCTCAGGCATCTCGCCCAAATCGTCAGCCGGGTGATAACGCCGGGGAGTCCACGCTCCCACCCACGGCACGAAGCCATATTGCTGCTCCCACTGTTCCGTATCTTCTTTCCGCCGCACCAGCGGATACTCGGCTCCGGGCACGACCGGGATGTCAGTCCGCCCAATGATTTCCAGCATGCGCAACGTGTGCGCAACTTCCTCCTTGAGCCAGGCATCGCCGGTCACCACCGTCACGCCGAGAACTTCTGTCTGCGACGATTGAACCAGCAACAGGATGGACTGCTGATCGGTCCCTCCCGGCCCGGCCGCGTCCTGATCGATGATGATCTTGCGTTTGCCGGACGACTGCTGGCTCCAACCGGACTCGCACGTGAGCAACAGCATCACGCTTATCACCAGCCACAACCGGACCAATCTCATCTCGTCGAGTCTCCTGGGTCTCATACAAAAGATCTCATGCGCAAAGCAATGCATTCTATTTTGCGCGCAAGCCCAGCGCCAGCAGTTTTCTTACACCGCTGATAGAATAGCGCCCTAGGTGCGCGGACCAATCTCGCAGAAGTGTGGAGAATCGCGCCCCTCTTCATGCGTCGTCTCTTCGCAGTCTCACGGCAACTCAGGTCGGCGTCCTTCTCCAGTCGCAGCCTGGCTGCGCTCGTTATCCTTATCCTTTTATTTTTTGCTTCGCCCCTGCAGTCGCAAGGCACTGCGTCACTACTTGGCACGGTGCGCGACTCGCAAGGAAAGCCCGTCGCCGGCGCATCCGTTCACTTGCAACTCAAGGATTCAACTCAGACTCAAACCGTCCATACTGATCAGGAAGGGAAATATATTGTCCCCGCGCTGTCGGGGGGAGTTTATTTTTTGCGAGCCGAGATGGCCGGATACAGCGACGGAGAAATTCCGGCGGTATTCATCGCCCCCAACGAAGCAAAGAATATCGACCTCACCCTGGCTGCGGCAAAGACCGAAGCACACTCTGCTTCCGCGCGATCGCCGCAGTTCTTCGACGAGCCGCAATTCACAGTCGCCGGTGTGACTGACACCACAAGTCTCGGCGGCCACGGTTCCGACACGGTGGTGCGAACCCGGGAAGCGATTGCGAAAGAAACGGTTTCGCTGGGCAAGGCCCCGGCGGCCGCAGCCCAGACAGGCGATTACGAGAAAGAGCGCGACCATCTGTTGGCGCTGCTGGCTCACGAGGACAGAGCCGAACTTCATCACACGCTTGCCGATGTCCAGGAGAAACTCGGCGATTCTCTCGCCGCGGTTCGCGAATACCAGCGCGCTGCCGAACTGGACCCCAGCGAGACTTATCTTTTCGATTGGGGCTCCGAACTTCTGCTGCATCACGCCCCAGAGCCCGCCGCGGAGGTCTTCGCTCGGGGCAATCGTCTGTTCCCTCGTTCGGTGCGAATTCTGGTTGGACTGGGCGCCACCTGGTTTGCCCGCGGATCAAACGATCAGGCGGTGCAGCGAATTTGTGAGGCATCCGACTTGAATCCCACCGATTCGATGCCCTACTTGTTTCTGGGGAAGATACAAAGCGCCGAGACGGCAACTTCAGAGCAGGTCGTCGAAAAGTTGCACCGCTTCGTGACGCTGCAACCAAAGAACGCAGAGGCGAACTATTACTACGCCGTCGCCCTGTGGAAGCAGCGAAAGGGCTTGCTAGACAAGTCCAACACTGCACAGATCGAGGTTTTATTAGGAAAGGTGATTCACCTCGACCCGAAGTTCGGCGCAGCCTACCTCCAGCTAGGCGTTCTCCATTCCGAGCAGAAGGATTATCCGCGGGCCATCTCTGACTACCAGCACGCCATTCAGGCGAACCCGCACATGACGGACCTGCAGATCGAAGAGGCGCACTTTCACCTCGCCCAGGCCTATCGTCAGATCGGTGACGCCGCCAAGGCTGAAGCCGAAATTCAGCTTCGCAACCAGATCGACAAAGAATTGGCCAAGGAAGCCGAACGCGAGCGCCACGAGATCCGGCAGTTCGTGTATACCCTGCGCGACCAGCCTCCTCCACAAGCCCCGTAAACTGCGCCCCACGCCCTGTGCAGCGAGGGATTGCCGTCGTGTAAAGCTTCCGGACCAAGTCTGCGGACCGGGCCTCCGCCCTGCCTCTCCGTGTGTTACACTTTTTGCTTCATACTGACAGACAGAAACAGTTATCAGGCAGGACGCGCAATCCACACATGCTTTTTTCCAAAGAATATGTGGGCTATCTGGCCCGCGAAGTCACCAAGAAACTGATCGCTGGCAAGTTCATTGAGACCGAGGCGGTTCCGGTGGTCACCGCGCGGGTGAACGCTGCTCTGGTTGACGAGCTCTCGCTCGAGGACCGCATCAACGACGAAGTGCGCGTCATCCTCGAAGCCTACTCCGAAGAGATGAACAAGACCGGCGCCAACTACCAGGAAATGTTTCGCAAGGTGAAGACCCAACTGGTGAGCAAGTACAAGGCGGTGTTGTGAGACTCAGCCGCGACAAAGTCAACGTGCTGGCCCGAGCCGCTTTCGACGTGCTCAAGGAGATGGACGAGGTCGAGTTTATCGAAGACCCCAACGCCATCCGGCAGCAAATCCGCAAGATTCTCGAAGAACTGCTCATGCAGGAAGCAAGAATCGACGTCGCTGCCCGCCAGAAAATCGAGAGCCAGAAACGCACCATCCTCGAAGGCTCGCAAGAGTGGGACATCCTCTACCGCAAGTACTACAACGAAGAAGTGAAAAAGCTCGGCGTGTAGGAAATCGTGGTTAACTTCGAAGCTGAAGTTTCTGACTCGTCCTTCCCACCCGTGATCGGACTCGTTCGTCTGTAGCTACGGACTCGGAGGTCGTATGCATTTCAGCCATCGCGTATTCCTGGCCTTGGGCGGCAGCCTACTCGTAGTCGTCGCAGCTGCGCAGGACATTACTCCTCCGGTGCCGCAGAAGCTCTCTTTGCATTCGAATATTCTGAACGAGGACCGTTTGATCTGGGTTCGCACGCCGCGCGGCTACGACCAGGGCAAGAGTCCATTTCCGGTGCTCTATCTGACCGACGGTCCGAATCACATCAACGAAATTGGCAGCACGATTGATTTCCTGGTCGAGAATGGCCGCATGCCGCCGCTCATTGTCGTCGGCATTGGCAATACCGACCGCACCCGCGATCTGACGCCGACGCACTGGGACCAGAAGCATACCGACGGCACGATCGACGCCAACCCCACCAGCGGCGGTGGC
>JBEKWZ010000098.1:0-8146 GCA_049512555.1 Candidatus Sulfotelmatobacter sp.
CGAGGCCATCACCGAATGGCATGTGGGACAAGAGTTGCGGACCGGCAAGTACACCGTAACCGACTACAATTTCACGACTCCTTCGACAAGTCTACTGGCCAACGATCCGACGGTGGTGAATCTCTCTGCCAGCCAACCGCTGGAGCTTTTCGACTACCCCGGATTGCACACCACGAAAGATCAAGGTGACACCGTAGCCAAGACGCGCATGCAGGAAGAAGAAGCGGGCTACATGGTGGTGCAGGCCGCGAGTAATTGCCGCGCCGTGATGTCAGGCTACTCGTTTGTGCTGAAGAATCACTATCGCGGAGACCAGAACGCGAACCATGTGATAACCGAAGTTCGGCACTACGCCACAGCCGGGCAGACTTACACCACCGCGGGCACGCAAGGGGCAGAGACTTACTCGAACCACCTCACGTGCATTCCGGCTTCAGTGACTTACCGCCCGCCGCGAATAACTCCGAAACCTTTTGTGCAGGGCCCTCAGCCCGCGCTGGTGGTGGGCAAAGCGGGCGAGGAAATCTGGGTCGACAAATACGGGCGGGTCATCGTGCAGTTTTATTGGGACCGGCTCGGTAAGCAGAACGAAAACAGTTCCTGTTGGATTCGCACTTCTCAACCCTGGGCCGGCGGAAACTGGGGAGCGATGTGGATTCCGCGCATCGGTCAGGAAGTGCTGGTCAGTTTTCTGGAAGGCGACCCCGACCGGCCAGTCATTACCGGCCGCGTCTACAACGCGAACCAGATGCCGCCTTACACGCTGCCCGATTACCAGACCCGTAGCACATTTATGTCACGCAGTTCCAAGGGCGGCGGCGCTGCGAACTATAACGAACTTCGCTTCGAGGATCTAAAAGGACAGGAACAGATTTTTATGAACGCGGAAATGGACATGGATCTGCGCGTCGAGAAAGATTCGCGCGAATTCATCGGCGCCAACCGCCATCTTATCGTTACCACCAATCAGGTGGAGCAAATCCAGACTGACAAGCACCTGCATGTCGAGGGAAACCATTTCGAGAAGGTCGACTCGAACATGTCACTGCAAGTCGGCGGCAATCAGATGGAGAGTGTGACCGGCAACAAGTCACTGAACGTCACTGGCGATCAGAAAGAAAGTGTCACCGGCAACGTGTCGCTTTCGGTTACTGGTGGAAAGATGGACTCGATCACGATGGGTTACATGATGAGCGCGTTGAGCATTCATCTGAGTGCAGAGACCGGCATCGTCATCGAATGTCCGGTGGGAATCACGCTGAGTTCGGGAGCCAATTCGATTGATATTGGCCCCGCCGGCGTGTTTGTCACGGGAACGCCGTTTGTTTACCTCAACAGCGGTAGTTCTCCTGCCAGCACCTCGGACCCCAGCTCAGGATCGCCCGACAGCCCAACCGCTCCGAACGATCCGGATACGGCGGATGACGGGAGCAAAGGAACGAAGTTGAGCTAAGAACAGGACGGCCGGAGATATACCCTCAACAGCCAGCCTTCAGGAGACCTCGTGATGGCAAACCCCTCAGTGGCCGTGAAAACGGACCCAGCAGGTCCGAAGTTTCCCATTTCCGAGCAAGGTGAGATGCCCAAGATCACGGCGACTGCGGAAATAAAGGACTACACGCCTGATCCGAAGGTACAACTCCAGTATCAATGGAAAGTAACGCTCGTGTTCGACGGGCAAGGGTGCGCCCACGCCCCGCAGCGCACAGTGAAGCACGATGACATTACGCAGTCGACGGCTGTGAATACGTTTCAGATTCCGTTCAAACAGGTGCGTGGCGGAACCCTGACCATCACGGTAACCGTGACCGGGGCTGGCAGCGCTCTGACCGCCAGCACGAAGGATTTGCTGGTCACAGGCACGAATCCATCGACCGGCGTGCTGGCTCAGGTGGCCGCACCCAACCAGGCATTTCGAAAGCTGATGCGCGTGGAAAGCCCAGGTTTGCTGCAGTTTCTGACGGATACGTGCCCGCGCTTCAGTGAGGACAACTATGGCGGAGTAGGTTTATGCCAGCTGACCTACCCGGCGCCCACCGATGATCAGATATGGAGTTGGAAAGAGAACGTAAAGGGCGGCTGGGCCCTGTACAAGCAAAAGGAAGCAGCCGCAAAGGGATATCCCAAGAGCGTTCGGGACGGCGCCGATTTCAAGGCACTGGTTAAGGCCTACAACGACAAGCGCAAGGCCAAGCTGCAGGCGAGCACTCCGGATGCAGGAGCGGCCGCACAGATCAAAGATTTGGATATCGAACTACCCGACTACACCGATGATCAGTTGGAGAAGGATACGCTCCGAGGTTTCAACGGCTATGCTGGCATCCATGAATTCCGTGTGAAGCTGGACAAGGATGGTGCGTTGATCGTTACCGAAGATCCCACCGGCACAAAAGGAAAAGCCGAGTGGGAGCAGGTATCGAAGGACGAGCGCATCAAGTTCTACGATCAGAACAACGTTCCTAAGAACAAGCGTGGCGATCCCAATTACGTCGAGGACGTTTTAAGCAAGCCTGGGTTCTGAGGAGAGTTAATGCGCAAATCTCGTCTGCTATTCGCGCTCTCCCTCGCAGGCCTGTGGGTTCTGTCCAGCCTTATCGTGCGTGCGAACGCCACGGTGACCGGGCGTTTTCTTTATGTGATTGGCTGTGACGCTCATGTAGACAAGTTGGACACAGTCGCAGAGCGCAAGTTGAAATCGTTCAGCCTGGCCGCGCAGACGGGGAAGGAAGCATTGATTCCGGTTGTGCCCGGGCCACTGGATTCGTGCCTGGCGTCGCAGGCGCTATACGACAGCCGAAATTCTGTCTTCTCTACCGCAGTGCCGGTCACTAACGATCCGAAGGCGGACGGAACGAAAGACTACCGCGTATTGACCTTCTCCGTTCCCTCGATGAATCTGGTCAAGCAGGTGTCGGCCGGAGAAAACCTGGACGCACCGCCCCACTTGGAGTTCCAAGCCGGCGCACTGAAAATCGTGAAGCCGGCGGACTGGACGCCACAAACCGATATAGATCTTGCTGGCTTCGCGGCGCAGAAAAAGCAGATTCCAAACCAGATTTTAGAGACCTCAGGAGATCGCGCGCTGCTTCGCCTGCTTACGGCTGACGGCCCGCCGCTGGTGTTGGCAGTTGCAGACCGAAACACTCTCAGTTTGGTCAGGCTCCAGGACGTTCCCGTAACTGTCGCCGGGAGGGTTCATCTTGCCCCAGGTGGAGGTGCAGCTCTTGTCGAAGAAACGGATACGGCGAACCGGCCTACCGGAAAACTAGTGATCTTCAACACCACTTCGGGGAAACGACAGAAAGAGTTGACGGTTTCGGCAATCGCAAATCTCTATTTTTTGGCAATTTCGCCAACCGGGCGCGTCGTCTATCACAAGGATGATAGCTATCGATTTGTGAATCTGAAGATGACCTTTGGTTCGAGCCCGGTCGAACGACCAATCGGGAAGGAGATTCCTCCGCTATTCTTTGCCAACGAATGACGAATGATGCACAGTCGGATTTTCAAAGAGTATAAGAACTCTCACGGCACCATCACCGTCATCTCTCCCGGCATGACAATGCTGATGACGCCGGCCCACATACACATCAGCGTGGAGGTATCGTCAAGAGTCGGCATATAGGCGAGCAGAACAGTCGGAGCTCCCGGAACCCAGGGGGCGACCGTCATGGGAATGCAGGGCATGGGGGTCAACACGCCCATGGCGGCGGCGGTTGCGGCGGCGACCATCGGGTTGGCGGGCGACATGCACACCCCGAATGGCATGATGTTGACCATGGGAATATAGTCCATGATGTTGGCGTCCGGCATCTCGTCGGTGAGGACCATGTTGGTAGGCAGAACCACCAGCGTACTTGGCGCCATCCCCATGGTGCACATCATGGTTGCTCCCATGCAAACTTGCATCGGCATACGCCATCCCCCAGGCCAATTTGGCTGCAGGGGATTTTAGCAAAGCCGGAAGCGAATGCAACTGAGCGCACATCGCAAATGCGCTCGTATAAAAGATTGAGGCAGATCCTATGGCGAATCAGCAAATAGCTCGCGACCCAAGCATTCCGGTTCCCCAGGGCCTGGACGAAGACGAACAGCAAGCCGCCATGTTAAAGGCAGCGAAACAGCGGGGTGGAGTGCACCGGGGCGAGCAACTCACGGTCGTTCCTCTGGGCACTCCTCCGTTACCGGGCCCCTGGCGGGCAGCGGGCAAGGTCGCTGCACCGGGCTCGGGGAAGACTTACACGGCCTACATGATCACTCCTCCGAAACGCGGGCCGGGCATCATCGGAACCCACACCAACCAGCCGGTCAGCGATGCCGGCACCATGCCTGTCATCAAGAACAAGCCAAACACGCAGACCGGCATTACTCCGGCGGAATCTCCCCAGGCGCCCAAGAATCAGCTGGCGGAGAACTGGCTCGGCGCGGGCGACTCGGACGCGCTAGTCGAGTACACCGAAGATCTTCAGAAAGTTCTCGACAACCCGAATGCCACCGAGGACCAGATCAGCGAGAAGGTGAAGGCAGGTTTGGCGGAGGCCCGCCGAGTCTCTTTGCTGGGCGGCGATCGGGACAACTCCATGGTGAGCGCCCTGATGCAGCAAGTCGGCAGGGCCGTCAACCAGGTTGCCAAAATAAAAAGTGATGCGCTGGAAGACGTGATTCAGCAGGAGGAGAAGTCTCCCAACTCGGTTCCGGATTCCAAATTCCAAGACCGCATTAAGGCCGCCCTCGCCGCGGAACGCCAAAGACAGTTGATGGGCGCAGGGAATGACGGGCCATCCCAGGCATTAGTGCTGACTGGTCAGGCGATCACCATCGTTGCCGACCGCAAGGCCGACGCCGTACAGGATCTGTTAACTAAGGATAAGCAATCGCCCGGATCGGTGACAGATTCGCAATTCTCGGCCGCCATCAAGGATCTTCTCGGCATGGTCCGGGAAGTCCAGCTGCTTGGCGCGTCGAGCACCAAGACAAATTCTGCACTGGCCAACGTCGGCGCAGTCATGAAAGTTGTGATCCAACGAAAAGCCGAGTCCCTCCGCAAGCTGATCCAGCAGAAGGCGATTCCTGGAAGCGGCGTAACCGATGACCAGATCCAGCAAGCGATGGATGATCTCAATCAACTCAAAGAACAAGGTAGACGGATGGGCGTATCGGTTCCCTGACGTTTACTCTCAAATACACGTCGCTGAAACCCTTGTAGCCCAGCATGTTAGCGAAATCCCCAACGACTGCCGCGAACCCCTGCGGTTAACTCGGCCAGAACTTTAGTAACCTTGCCGAGGGCTGCGGCATCTTACACTATCAACACAGAGTTACACAGGAGGGCGAACCCCCTAGGGGTAGCAGTATGGCGAAAAACAAATTGACGTCGGGCATGTGGCGCATTGATCCGCAGAAGTGGTCACGAGTGATTGACCGCTCCGGACAGCCGGTGGCATCCATTGAAGCGGATATGGATCCCACGGCCAGCGCCAGCCTGATCGCAGCGGCGCCCGACATGTTCGAATTACTGCAAGCTTTAGAGAGCGACGAGTCTCTTCCGGAAGGTGTGCATGAGGAAATTCAATTAGTTCTTCGCCGCGCCCGCGGTGATTTTGGTTTCGCGGTTTTTTCCCGTAACGCCGCCAAGCAATTGAAGTCTAGAACCCAGGAATGGCTGAAGTTTATGGATGGCTTGTGGACGCCCCGCCGCGACGGAAAAGTATAGTCCTCTACTGATAATTTCCATCGCGTTCTGCTCACCGCGAAAGACTGTTTCTTTCCCGCGTGTATCTTAGCCCTCGATTTGCCCCCAGCCGCTTGCCGCATCCGATGGTAGTGGCGCAGTTTGAGTATTTTGCCCACGGATGGGGTCATGCCGAGTGGAGCCGTTCTTCAGGCGGAACGCTGGAGAAGACGCGGGACTTCGGGATGGACGCCGCGCCTTCGGGTCACATTCAAACAGCACCACTGCCCATCCGATTTGCCCTTTGCTTCCTGGCTCAGGACTTGTTATTGTGGGCAGCCGTGCCGAGAACCGCCTGAAAGTCTCCTCCAGGGCAAGCTCGGCGGGGCGTGTTCGCGATTTCTATGAAGCAGCTGAAACCAGTTCTGTGGACCAAGGGCACGTTCCTGACCCCGCAACATCTTCAGGTGCAGGATCGCTTCATCGAAGATGCGCTGAATTTTCGGCTGCAGGCGCTCAAGTTTTGTCCCTGGGGATTTCGCGAACTGTCGATCAATGCGGAGCTGCTGACCGAGGGCCAGTTTGCCGTCACGCGCGCCACCGGCATTTTCCCCGACGGACTACTGTTCGAGATTCCTGAAGCCGATCCGCCGCCGCCGTCGAAGTCGCTGGAAGAGTTCTTCGAGCCCGGAGATAAGAGTCTCGACATCTACCTGGCCATCCCCGATTACCGACAACGTGGCCTGAACGTCTCCACCGGAAAAGACGGAGGCACGCGCTACCTCGCTGAAGTAACCGCCTTTCGCGACGAGAATACGGGCGCGAGCGAGAAGCCAATTCAGGTCGCGCGAAAAAATATGCGCTTGCTCGCGGACTCGGAGAACCGCGAAGGCTCTTCCGTGCTGCGAATCGCCAACGTGGAGCGCACTCCGGCCGGAACGTTTCAACTCAATCCCCGCTTCATTCCTCCGCTCATCGAAATCGGCGCCAGCGAATATTTGGTGGGACTGCTGCGCGGGCTGGTAGAACTGCTCTCCGCTCGCAGCACCCAGCTTTCGGCGGGACGGCGGCAGAAAAATCAGAGCCTGGCGGATTTCACCGCCTCCGATATCGCCAACTTCTGGCTGCTGTATACGGTGAATTCCAACTTCCCGGTTTTTTCTCATCTCTACGAGAGCAAGATGGGACATCCCGAAGAGTTGTACACCGCCATGGTTACGCTGGCGGGTTCGCTGACTACGTTTTCGCAGAAATTGCGGCCGCGCGATCTGCCGCTCTACGTGCACGATTCCCTCGGCCCGATTTTTTCTGAACTCGATGAGAAGATGCGCTCCCTGCTGGAAACGGTCGTGCCCACCAACTTGGTTTCACTGCCCTTGAAGCTGTCGCAGGATTCGATTTACGCCACGGCCATCGACCACGACAAATATCTGACCAACACGCGCATGTACCTGGCGGTGAGCGCGGAGACTACGGAAGAAAACATCATTCAAAAAGTGCCGCAGCTGGTGAAGGTCTGTTCCGCAACCCACATCGAGCATCTGGTAAGGCAGGCGCTGCCGGGAATCGCTCTGCGCCACCTCACCAATCCGCCCAGCGCAATCCCGGTGAAATTGAAGTATCAGTATTTCGCGCTGAACCAGGCCGGCCCGGCCTGGGAAGCTGTCACTCGCGCTCGCAACTTCGCCGCGTACGTTCCCGGAGAGCTTCCGAATCCCACCCTGGAATTGCTGATCCTGCTGCCGCAATCGAACTGAACCTTTTACGGCAGATTGTTGTCGAAGCGCTCGCCGCTGTACAGGTAGGTATTCGCGATCGTTCCCGTGCTGGCGATCGGGGCGCCGAAGGCATCGAACTGATAGGTGTTGCCGACCGCTCCCGCCGTGCTGGTGGTGAAACGGACATTGCCGTGGCCGTCGTAGCCGTAGAAGGTTGGCGTCCACGTGCTGCCGGAGAGCTGGTTCTCGCTGATCCGCTGCAGTCCGTAGGTGTAGGTCTTCGTCACAGCGCCGTTGACCAGCTCGTCGAGCACACCTGGGAGTAGCCCGTGGGATTCAGCGTGTCGACCAGGAACTTCGTGGTGCACCCGAGCTAACACCCGATGCAGAAGGTTTTTATGAGCTCGCCGATTTCCTGATGTAATCCAGGTACTCCCTGGTCAGTTTCAGAAGATGCTTGCCGAGCAAGTTCTTCCGCCTCCTTCTAAGGGATCGTTCGAGGTCGCTGGCGATCGCAGTGGCAGTTTGGTATGCAACCCGTTTATGTCCACGAGCAAAAGCGCCCTTCGCGTACAGCAGACGGTAATGTGCGCTTTGTTCTAAGTCTGTGAACCCCAGCCGCGACGCTGCATTGAGGCGTGCCCTGCAGACAGAAAGCTTGCAACCGTGGAGGATAGCCTGCTCTAACAGTTTCTCGGCGATGCGACGCCTCAGTTCCTTGGCGAACTTGGGATGGCCGTCCAGTTGCGGAACGTAC
>JBEKWZ010000099.1:0-8140 GCA_049512555.1 Candidatus Sulfotelmatobacter sp.
CCGTGACCTTGGCTCCGCGCTTGTGCGCCGCTTGAATAGCCGCTCCCAGCTCCGCCCGCGTAATGAACATGTACGCCTTAAAATTATCGACTCCCTGATCGAGCCAGAAGTTCACCGTCTTAGTCGCGTCCTCGGGCCCCGTCAGTTGGTGCATCTGCAGCGCCCACGAACCCGCGCCCTCCAGATACGGCCCCGTTACATGGATCTTCGGACCCAGCGCTTGCCCCGCGTCGATCTGTTTCTTGAGTTCAAGATCGGTGTAAGGCTCCAACGCTCCCGTGGTGCGGATCGTCGTCACCCCGCCCGCCAGATAAAGTCGCGGAAAGCTGTACGCCATTTCCCCAAAGATTCCGTTCCCCATGGGATACACCAGGTGATCGTGCATCCCCACCAGCTCAGGAATCACACTGTATCCCTGCAGATCGAGCACCTTCGCATCGCTCGGCACCTTCGCCGTCGACGCATCCCCCACCGACTCAATCTTCCCCTTGCTGAGAATGACAGTCTGATCCTCACGCGCCGCCGCTCCCGTGCCATCGATCACGCGCACGTGCGTTAACGCAACCACCGGCGCATTGAGCTTCACGAAAGCCTGCACTGCCGGCGAAAGAGCCTGTGCCGCGCACGCCACTCGGCACGCGAGCAGCAACAAAAAGATGACGGGCAATTTGCGCATGTCGGTTTCTCCGTTAGCCGAGCAGGATTCTATCTGAGAAAACACAATATCGTGACAGGAATTCAGAATAGGTCGAACCCAAGACGAGCCGCCAACTGAGAATATTAGAATTCGAGATTCAACCGAGAGCTTCTACAGCGATATCAACTCGATCCGGTTTCCAAACGGATCCGAAACATGACATCGCCGAACCGCGGCAATGCTCTCATCGGGCTTGACCTCGACTCCCGCGGCGCCAAGCCGAGAAGTCAAGACGTCATAGTCCCTGCAGCGCAACGCCGGGTGCGCCTTCTTCGCCGGACGGAAATCCACTTCGACTCCCAGATGCAACTGCACGCTCCCACTCTCAAACCAGCAGCCACCGCGCTTCGCCAGTTCCGCCGGCTTGGGAATTTCCACCATCCCCAGCAAATCGCGATAGAAACGGCGCGCGGCCTCCTCCTCACCCACAGGCATGGCCAGTTGCACGTGATCGATTGCGGTGAAAACCGATTCGTTCATACCGAATGTTAACCCACAGCCAGAGTTCGACCAGAATTTGAAACCGCCTGCCCCAGTTAGAATTCCAGTCCCCTGCCCGTCTCATGGATTCCCGAGCACTTGATCGAACTCACCCGGTTCTCCGTCGATGGCATGACCGTGGAAGAGCGGCCCTTTAGGGCCGCGACAGAGCGCCTAACAATGAACCTGGGCTTTAGCCCCTGCCGAGAAAACGCGGAGCAGCGAAGCCCCACGCGCGTCCCTGCTAAAATTGAAGCTTACCCGCGTCCCCATGGATTCCCAGCACATCCGCAATTTCGCGATCATCGCGCACATCGACCACGGCAAATCCACGCTCGCCGACCGCCTCCTCGAGCTCACCGGATCCCTCACCGCCCGCGAAATGCAGGCCCAGGTCCTCGATTCCATGGACCTCGAGCGTGAACGCGGCATCACTATCAAGGCCCACGCCGTCCGCATGGCCTACACCGCCAAAGACGGCCAGACCTACCAACTCAATCTCATCGACACGCCCGGTCACGTCGATTTCTCGTACGAAGTCTCGCGTTCCCTGGCCTCCTGCGAAGGCGCGCTCCTGGTCGTCGACGCCTCGCAAGGAGTCGAAGCCCAAACCCTCGCCAATTCCTATCTCGCTATCAATCACGGCCTGGAAATTATTCCCGTCATCAACAAAATCGATCTCCAGTCCGCCGACATTCCCCGCACGAAAGAAATGATCGAAGGCGCCGTCGGCCTCGACGCCACCGACGCCGTCCTCATCAGCGCGAAAACCGGCCAAGGCGTTCCCGACGTTCTCGAAGCCATCGTCAAGCGCGTGCCTCCGCCCAAAGGTTCGCCCGACAACCGGCTCCAGGCCTTGGTTTTCGACTCCTGGTTCGATCCCTACCGCGGCGTCATCGTCCTAACCCGCGTCTTCGAAGGCACGCTGAAAAAAGGCGACCGCATCCGCCTCTGGTGGAACGGCACCACCTTCGACGCCGAAACTCTCGGCGTGCTCACCCCCAAGCCCGTCGAAATCGACACGCTCGTCGCCGGCGAAGTCGGCTTCATCATCGCCAACATAAAAAATGTTGCCGACACCAAAATCGGCGACACCATTACCCACGACGCCAACCCCGCCCTCGAAGCCCTCCCCGGCTTCGAAGAAATCAAGCCCATGGTTTTCGCCGGGCTCTACACCATCGACGCCCACGCGCACACCCAACTCCGTGAAGCCCTCGAAAAACTTCGCCTCAACGATTCCTCTTTTTTCTTCGAACCCGAAAGCAGCGTAGCCCTCGGCTTCGGCTTCCGCTGCGGCTTTCTCGGCCTGCTCCACATGGAAATCATTCAGGAGCGCCTGGAACGCGAATTCAATCTCGACCTAATCACCACCGCCCCCGGCGTGCGCTACAAGATTTACAAAACCGACGGCAAGATGGTCGAAATCGACAACCCCTCCCGCTGGCTCGATCCCAGCGAAATCGAAAAAATCGAAGAGCCCGTCATCCTCGCCACGATTCTTACTAACGAAGAATACGTCGGCGGAATTCTCGCGCTCGTCGAAGAAAAACGCGGCAAGCAGAAAACTTTCGAGTACGTCAGCTCCTCGCGCGTCATGCTGCACTACGAATTGCCGCTCAACGAAATCGTTCTCGACTTCTACGATCGCCTCAAATCCGTCTCCCGCGGCTACGCATCGCTCGACTACCACCTCGCCGGCTACTGGGAATCGCCCATGGTCAAGCTCGACATCCTGGTCGCCGGAGAGCCCGTCGACGCCCTCTCCATTATCGTGCACCGCGACTTCGCCTACGATCGCGGCAAAGCCCTGGTCTCGAAAATGCGCGAACTCATTCCCCGCCAGATGTTCGAGGTCCCCATCCAGGCCTCCATCGGCGCCAAAATCATCGCCCGCGAAACCGTCCACGCCATGCGCAAAAATGTTCTGGCCAAATGCTACGGCGGCGACATTTCCCGCAAACGCAAACTCCTCGAAAAACAAAAAGAAGGCAAAAAGCGCATGAAACGCATCGGCCGCGTCGACATCCCCCAGGAAGCATTCCTGGCCGTCCTGAAGGTCGGCGAAAGCAGCAACTAAAGACTCTGACTGACACTTGTGTCGAAAGGCCTTGCTTTTTGTTTTGAGTGGAAGAAGCCGCAGATTCAACCGTGGAGTCAACCGTGGAAGAGCGGCCCTTCAGGGCCGCGTAAAGCGGTTCAAGATTCGCGGGCTTTAGCCCCTGCGGTTCAAAGGGCGAAACTCGAAACGCGGTCAAAGAACAGGTCGGCGAGAGCAGCAGCTAAGAGGTAATCTCATGCAAGAGTTCTTCGACAAGTATCCTCTCGCCTTCATCCCCCTCTTCATCCTTTTCTGGTGCGCCGTTATGTATCTGATCGCCCTTCTCACCGGCTGGTCGAGACTGGCAGAACGCTTTCGCCTATCGACAACCTTCACCGGTCCCATTTGGAATTTCCAGACCGCCCGCATGCGTTGGACGTCCCGCTACGGCAATTGCCTCACCGTGGGCGCCGATCCCACCGGACTCAAGCTCTCCGTGCTTTTTCTTCTTCGCCCCGCCCATCCCCCGTTGTTCATCCCGTGGAGCGAGATTTCCGTAGCCAAGCGCTCGAACTTCCTCTCCATCCGCCAAGTCAAATTACTGCTTGGCCGCGACGAACAAATCCCCTTCATGATCACCGGCCGCCTAGCCGACCGCCTCCAGTCCGCCGCCGGCCCAAGCTGGCCCGCTGAGCCAGTCTCGTAGAAGCTTCATTTTCTCCGTCTTCCCGCGCACCCGGCCTGGCTACGGCCAATCCCCTCAGACAACTCGCCCATCCTTGGCCCCATCTCATCTGTCGGGACGAAGACCCGCGGACGAGGTCCGGCGGATCACGCCTCACCCCAAATCCTGGAAACTGCCATGAACCGCATCGTGAGCGCCATCCTCTTCGTGACCGCCATTTCGGCTTTCGCATATGCGGACTGCCAGTCCGCCAAAGATCACCGGAACAATACGAGCAAAACCTCCGGGACCGGGCTCGAGGTCGTTGAGGTGATTCTCTCCGGCGCGAGCTCAGTTGATCTGGCAGAGTTGGCAGAGATCAACAAAGATATGATCGGATCTTGCTTCGATGACAACCGGACTCTTGCGACCGACCTCGAAGGCTTATTTCATGAGATGGGATATTTATCCGTCCGCATCAAGGATCTGCAACTCGAAGCAATGAACTCAGAGATCACGCCCACGCCCGTGCGGGTAAAAGGAAACGTCGTCGAAGGGGAGAAATGCCCTCCAGGACTTAAGGCGGCTTCCCAATTCCTGCTCGATAATCGGCCTAAAAGCCTGGAAGTAGATCCAAACTGCGTCGACGGTACATTCGCTGCGATGGGACTCACCGCGAGCACCAACCACGATCGTTTCTACATCAGGACCTTGGTAGACTTGCTCGATTTCGAGCGCATTGACGAAAATCCTGAATTCAATCACCACTTCGTGAGATACCCAGCAACCGAGGTATTACATTTCCCTGCTGCCATTCCCTTCTTAGTCAACGCAATCAAGCAAACTGATAGCGCATTGGTGCGAACCAATGCTGTCGAGACGGTCCTGTGGACCTATCGCGAGTGTATGCCTGCCGCGATAGTTAAGCTCAATCAAGAGGCGAAGAAGCCGGAAACTACAGCTGAGCAAAGGACTCGCCTGCAGATGGCGACGGAACACGGGGAAGAATACTTAGAGAACATTCATGGCGGGCTTGCCAGATGTAAATCGCCTGATGGGAAGCCGAGTACCGTGCAGCAGGTGCAAAGAGAAGTTGAAAAAGAAATCGCCCAGAAGCCAACTGGACATTTTTATGGCTTCCGTCCATGACGGCCGGGCAACTACAGCCAGCGACCGCGAATCTCACCAACCGTGTTGGGGCAGTTGGTTGTCCGACCGGCGCGCTTTCGCGCCCCGACGGATCTGGGCGACCGAACAATGCACCGCAATTTTTGCGATGCAATAATCGCGTGCTCGGCTCGTCCCCCATCAACTGACCACGAACAACAAATTCAATCTGGAACTTCGGCTCGAACGCCGGGGTCTATCCCATCGACCATCCGCTCGGTCTTGGCCGCACCAACCCGCACGGGAGGATTCCATGCACCGATGGGCCCGTTTCGTACAAGTCCTTCTCACATCCGCCGCCCTGACCGCGCCCACTCTCGCCCAGCTCGAGACTCCGCAATCCGCGCCACCAGCCTCGCCTGCCGCAGCGGACGCCCAGTCCAAAGCCGAACAAGAAAAACAGACCGCGGCTCGCCACCAAGCCGCTCTCACCCTGCTCAACCTCGTTCTTGCCGGAGCCAAAAACTTGAGCCTGCCGCAAAACCGGATCGCCCTCGCGTCCGACGCCTTTCCCATCCTCTGGACTCGCAACGAGCCGCAGGCCCGCAGCCTCGTGACCCAGATGACGGGCGACTTCGCCCAAGCCGCTTCCCGTGAGCAGGAAAGCCCGGAGCCCAACGCCCGCCAACTCCTGCACCAGCAGTGGCAAATCGTACTGCGAACGATCGCCCAGTCCGATCCCGAGCTAGCTCTCAGCTTCATGAGTGCAACCCGCACCTATGTGCAAATCGGAAATTCTGATCAACAAGAGGCCGAAGAGCGCAGCCTGCGTCTCGATCTCGCCGCGCAAGAAGCCTCGCACAATCCCCGCAACGCACTGCGCCTAGCCGAAAAAGACCTGCAGACTCCCGGCGAGTTGCCCATGGAACTCCTGAATCTGTTAGCTCAGATCACTGCCAGCGATCCCGAAGCCGGAGCGCAACTGCTGCAAAACATAGTGTCCCGCGTTCGCACCAACCTCCTGGACGACGGCAATTTCAACTTCGCTCTCAATCTGCTCAACACCCAGGCCAACTCCCAGGCCAACTCATCCGCCAGCACCTCCGCACCCAATGACGCTCTAAAGACGCTCGCCGATTCCCTCGCGTCCGCTGCCTTGAACCCCGAGTTCCCGACCAACTTCCTGCCCATGCTGCAAGGCTCACTACCCACCTTCGAACAGTTCGCTCCCGCTCACATCCAGGCCTTGCGCCAAAAGGTGGAGGAATTCACAGGCGCACCCGACCCGCAACAACAGGCATGGAACCAGTTCAACGAAGCCCAGGCCAGCGGAGATCCTAACCAGCTCCTCGCCGTCGCCGAACAAGCTTCGCCCGATATTCGTTCCAACATGTACCAGCAAGTCGCCTGGCAGTTTGCCAACAACGGCGACCTGCAGCGCGCCCGCCAGGTCGCCGAGAATCTCCCCGATCCTTTTCAGCGCCAGCTAGTCCTGCAACAGGCCGTCCGGCAATCGGCCTCGATCGCCGCCAATCAAGGTGAGTACGCAACCGCCCGCCAACTCGCCCAAGAAATTACTCCCGACGAAGATCGCGCGACGCTCCTCGCGCAGTTCGCCTCCGGCGCCGCCGGCGCCAAGCAGCAGCAACTAGCCCAGGACATGCTCGAAGAAGCCGGAGGACTCCTCGCCAATCGCGCCGCCGGAGCATCCGTTTTCGCCGCGCAGTTGCAAGTCGCGCAAGCCTTCGCCCACGTCAAGCCCGCCCGCGCCATGCCTCTGCTCGAGCACTCCGCCGCGCAGCTCGAGCAAGTCCTCTCCGCCGCCCTAGCGGTCGACGCCTTCCTGCCCTACGCCCACTCCTTCGATTCCGGAGAACTCCTGCTCACCAACAGCTTCCTGAGCAATTCCCTAATCCGCCCCTACGCCGAAGCCGCCGCAGAACTCGCCCTCTACGATCTTCCCTCTGCCCGCATCCTCGCCGACCGCCTCACCCTTCCCGAGGCGCGTCTCCTCGCCGAACTCTTTGTCGCGCGCAGCGCCCTCGGCGACCCTTCGCCTCCCGAGCAAGCCGGAGTTGTCCTCAGCAGCCGCTATCGATCATGGCTGGTGCGGTAAAAGCTGGGCAGAAGAAATATCGATTCGGCACCTCGCAATTTTCGCTGACAAAGTTGATTGCACCCGCCGAAAACCCGCTAAAATCGGCCCGCAAACGAAAGTACACTGACCTTGAATTGTGCAAATCTCAAAAGCGAACGGAATCCAGCCTCGCCCAGCCCGCGGTCATGTTAATGTCTCGTGAATTGCATAACTGGTTACTATTCATGGCTTTAAAGACCGCCATAACAGCCTCCCAAAACCGGACGCTCGTCCTTTGCCCAAAGATATTTCGAAAACGATTTTCAATTCCACAATCTTTTCCACAGCCCCGACCAACTTTCCCGCCCGTCAGCGCAAGCCCAACTCCCTAAGACACTTACCGCAACACCCCTACAGTGTTTCCCGTATGCCGCCACGCTCCGAAGACCCACTCCGCCCTACTTCCCGAACCTCCGAACGCTAAAAGAAATCGGCAACCCGACCACCACCATATGCACCAGCAGCCCCTGCAACACGTCATGCAGCTCGTACGGCCCCCGGCTCTGCAGCGCGGAGAGCGGCAACACGACATAGCTCATTACCAACTCAACAGCCATGCCATAAAACAACCCGCACACCAGCGGATGCTCCTTCAAAAAACTCAACCTCCGGCTAGCCGAGTAGTAAACAGCCGTCGCCGTGCCCGCAATAAAAAAATGCAAGCACACCCCCAACACATAAGTCCCCGCGCCTCCCTGAAAAGCCGACGGCCCCAGCAACCCCGCCGCAATCACCAGCGGAACTTTCCACCCAAACAAAATAAAAGCCTGCGTAAGATCGAGCGTCCCCACAATCAACCCACCCACCCCGATCGCAAGTAAAGCACTGCGCTTCCGCCCCACCCCATTCACCAAAATTCCAGCCACAGAATGAGCACTCATCCCATCCCCCTATCTTTCCCGAGATGTTGTGGCAGCGATCGCTAGTAATCGAACGCATGACCACACCCGAATAAGACGCACGAACTCCAAACCCGTAATCTGAAGCCTTCCGAATAATTCGGAAGAGACTCGT
>JBEKWZ010000100.1:0-8123 GCA_049512555.1 Candidatus Sulfotelmatobacter sp.
AGCAGGGCGACCGCCGACATGATCATCCCAGACGTGCAGTACCCGCACTGCATCGCCCCGGCTTCGAGAAAGGCTTCCTGCACGGGATGAAGTTGCTCGCCGCGGGCCAGGCCTTCAATGGTTGTGATTTGCTTCTGCGAAACTGCGCCCACCCTGGTGATGCACGACCGCTGCGCCTTCCCGTCGATCAGCACGGTACAGGCGCCGCATTGGCCTTCTCCGCAGCCGTACTTGCTTCCGGTCAGATCGAGTTGTTCGCGCAGCACGCTGAGCAGGCTGGATTGAGGGTCGGCATCCACGGCGTAAGGCTTTTCGTTGATGGTGAGATGAATGACAGCCATTCCGATGCTCCCGTCGACGAAGGCGCGTGGTGCTAGCGACGGACCCACTTTTCAGAAACAACATTTCTGCCGATCAGGCCGACTGAAGAGCCGGGATCCGTCATAGGATCCCGTATGCCCTTCAGTCAATCGTGGTCTGATAAATTGCGAACGCGTCTCAACGAACTTACGACTTGATGCTTTTAGAAGCCGCATCCCATGTAACCGGCTTCTGACGGAAATACGATTCGTTCGCCATATGACAGGCGATGGCGGCGTTGTTGCCGAACACCGCATCCTCCGTCACCGGCTTGCGCGACTTCACCGACTGGAAGAAAACGTTCAGGTGTACACGGACGTCATCCCAATCATGTCCCTTGTACACGGTGTCTTCGTGCACCTGTTCTTTGCCGAGTTGCGGATCGTGCTCGGCGTGCCACTGCTTGAAGTATTCTTCCCGCATCTTCGCGGGGAAAGAAAAGGCGTAGTAGCTGGGATCGGTGTCTACGCCGGATTGCGGGTTGTGCCGCAAGTCGAACTCCCCGGCGTCGAGCAGGCCTTTCGGCCCCATGAACCGCGCCGTTTCTGGACTCTCGCAGCCCAGGTCGAGGCGGACATAAACCGGGATGCCGTGATAATCGAATAGCACGGTATGGAAATCCGGCATATCGCGCCCGTCCTTGAAGCGGAAAATCCCGCCCATCGCGGTCGCCGACTTTGGAATTTCATTCCATCCCAGCGTGACCAGCATGCCGCTGATCAGATGCACCATCAGGTCGCCGGCCACGCCGGTGCCGTAGGCGCGCCAGCAGCGCCAGCGCGCGAAGTGCAGCTTGTTGAACGGTACTTTGGGGGCATCATTGAGCCAGGTGTCCCAGTCGAGCGTTTCGGGCGAGAGATCGGGCGGCGGCGGATATTCCCACGCGCCGGTCGGATCGTTTCGTCCCAGCGTCAGTTCCACCATTTCGACGTCGCCAATCGCTCCGCCCGCGTAGAGATCGCGTGCCGTGGCGCAGAGTACAGAACTCACGCGCTGCGAGCCAATCTGCACGATGCGATTATTCTTCTGTGCCGCGTCTACCATGGCCAATCCGTCGGCCACGTTATGCGACATCGGCTTCTCGCAATAAATATCTTTGCCGGCGTTGCAGGCGTCGACCACCACACGCCGGTGCCAGTGATCGGGAACCGCAGCAACGATGCAGTCGATATCTTTGCGGTTGAGCAAGTCCTGATAATGGCGCGAAGTGGGCAGGCTGGGGTTGGCGGTGATTTCCTTCGCGAGCGTGTGCCGCCCGTCATACAAGTCGGCCGCGCCGACGCACTCCACGCCAGGAATGGTGATCGCCCCACCCAGCAGGCCCGACCCCTGCATTCCGATTCCAATCATGCCAAAGCGAACCCGGTCGCTGGGCGCCACGGCGCGCCGCAGTGGTTGAGCTTCCAGTAAGACGGTCTTCGAAGCCAGCAGACCGCCCGCGGCCACTGCCGCACTTCCCTGCAAGAATGCTCGTCGTGAAAGAATGCGTTTCTTCATGCCAATCCCTCCCAATGATTTGACTGCGACCTGCTCCCAACCACACGCCTACTTTTTCAGCGGCTTAATCGCCACTTCCTTGAAGAACACGATGTCGTTGTCACTATGGTTCTGCAGGCCGAAATAGCCGAAGTTTGGCCGGGGACCGCGCTGCGGTTCGAAATCAAATTTCCGATCTGGCACTGGATCGCCGTCCGTATAGTCGGTGACCTTCGCGCCGTTGAGCACCACAATCGTGCGCGAACCGTCCAGCGTGATGTCCATGGTGTTCCACTCCGGGCCCGGCTTCCACGCGTGTTTTACGAGCGGCTTCGTGAGCGAATACAGCATGGCGGTCTCGTGGTACTCATCTTCACCCGAGGCCTGGGGATTATTGTCGATCTGCACTTCAAAGCCGTAGTGTACCGGCATCCACTCTTCGCGAGGTTCAACGGGAATGCGGATGAATACACCCGAGTTGTCGTTCACGTCGCGCATCTTGTACACGACGTGGATCTGGCAATTGCCAATCTTGCCGCCCGTCCAGTAGAGCAAGCCCATGCCGCCGTGGGTGCGGATCAATCCATCCTCCACCGTGTCGCCGCCCGGACCCACGTGCTTCCATCCGGTCAAATCTTTGCCGTTATAAAGCTGCTGCCATTTATCGGGATCGCCCTTGCAAACGTTCTGATTTTCATCGGCAGCGATGGCCAGCGATGCCAGACCAGCAAGCACAAAAAAAGAAACAATAAATCGTTTCAGCACGGGGAATCTCCTGGATTTTCCGCCTGGTTTAGTTTGGGACAGACCAACATACTCGCACCTACGCCGGGAATCAACCGTGACAGGCGGCACTCACATGATCGGTTGGACATTGATGCAGGTGGGAGGCAACAAGGGCGCGCCCCTCCCGCAGAACGCGAGATGGAGCGCAACCCCGGTTATGGTTTCAACGATGTTAGTGAGCGAAGGAGAAGTTCAGGCCAGTGGTGAAGATCAGGTCGGTATTCTTTGATGCGGTTGGCGGGTTGGAGACGTAGACCTGCCCGAACTGGTTCTGCCAGCCCAGCCACTTGCTGATCTTGGTGACGGTGCCGATATTGAAGATTTCGCGGTATTGCCCCGTCTGCTGCAGATTCGGATAGAAATAGAAATTCTCGGTGACCACCGTGCTCTTGCCCAGCTTCTGGTCCAGTTCCTGGCCCAGGGTTAGAGCCGCGAAGCGGTGGGTTACGCCGTAGGACTGATACACCGTTGTGCTTCCGGCCACCAGTGCCCCGTTCGAGTAAACCTCGTGGGTGTAGTTGATGCCGCCCAGGAAGTTCAGCGTGGTCTTGTCCGACTTGACGGCGTGGTAGCCGAATCCGCCGGTGTAAACGCTGCGTAGATCCAGATACTGCAGCGCGTTGCTCTGGAAGTCTGCGGCACCGAAAACGAACAGCTTCGGATTCACGTTGCGGTCGAAGCGCAGCCCGCCCGTGTTCAGGTTTGCGACCGTGCTGGGCGTGGCCAGGTTATTGGTGGTGTCGATGGAACTGGCGTAGAGCGTGATCTTATCGTTGAGCGAGGCGTGCACTGCGTTGAAGGCCAGGGCCAGATTCTCCGTCTCGCTGTTTCCGCGAGCGACTGAGAAACCCACGTTAGCCCCTCCAGTCCATCCGTGCCGCAGTCCGGGATGAAGTGCTTTATCGAACGCCGTCTGCTCGGCATCGTTGCGGATCAACGTCACGTCGCCCGCAGGGGCTTCCACGGTGCCCCCGGTTTTGGTGGCGATCTCAAGCTTTCCGTCGCTGGTGGTGACTGGGCCGACCGCCGTCTTTCCACCTTTCAGAGTGACGTGCAGTTCCTGCTCAGTCTTGATTTCCTGAATGGCGGCAAACTGAATAGTGACGTCTCCCGCGGCCTCGGTGTGCAACACGAGCGTCTTGCCGTCGGACTTCACGACCGTGCCGGTCAGCCGGTCTCCGTTTTTCAACGTGACCTGGTCCGCCAACAGAGCTGATGCCAGTCCAAGAAACGCCAGCAGGGTGAACACTTCAAATCTACGCAACACGACCTACCTCCAAATGCCAGAGATTTGAGATTGAAAAACGAAGGGACCCGGACCACGAAACAGAAATACAGAAATAGGGATACCACGACGACGAAGAGAAGGTTACTGTCGGAAGAACCCGCCCGCGCTGCTCCTCAAAAACCGGAACCGGGGTTAGCTCTTGGTTTCAGTCTTCTTGGTCGCGTCGGTCGAAGCCTGTGCCGGGGGATTATCCTTCATGCCGTCTTTCAAGGCACGAATCCCTTCGCCCAGACCTTTACCGAGCTCGGGCAACTTTTTCGGACCGAACACCAACAGCGCAATAAAGAAGATTACGATCAAGTGCGTCGGTTGAAATAGACCTTCAAACATTGGAAGCCTCCGAGGGCAAAACCCGCAATTCCAAATCATACGCTATTGGACGCCCCAGGGAAAGGTCAAGGCGACCTAGCCCTGCATTCCATTAGCTCTTTTAGCTCTTTCAACGTTTTACCCTACTTCCGGGGCACTCTCGGTGAACGCCGCCACGGTGAATTGTGATTTCGATCACATTCAAGACGCGTCCCAGAATAGCAATTTGGGACAAAGTTCATCCGCACGGTTACCTCCGTGACCTTACCGCCGCGGGCTTCGACGGGCTATGTTTCTGTAGGGGTTTCTGAAGGCGTTCGTCCTCCAAAGCCGCCACCAGCAAGCCAATCCACGCGTCAGGGAGTCGGGTGAGAGTGAAGGCATTACGATTTCTGCTGCTATTTGCCCTGGCGGTGGCCGCCGCACAAGCCCAGGCTCAGCAAGCCCAGGCTCAGCAAGCCCAGGTGCAGCAAGCCCAGGTGCAGCCCGTGGATACGACGCAGCTCGCCGCCTGGCTGACCGGCGGAGTTCCGAGCAGCCGTCTGGCCCGCCTGGTCGCAGAACGCGGCCTGGCCACTCTGCCCACGAAGAACGAGCTGCGCCAGATCGGGTCCGCGGGGGCGAATAAGGATTTGCTGCGCGTCCTGAATTCGGGGAACGCTCAGTCCGCCAGGGTGGGTCCTTCGATTCCAGAGGCTCTGCTGAAGGCCGCGACCGAGGCCCGGCTGCAGCGCTTCCACGAAGCCGAAGCTGACCTTCGTCAGGTAGTAGATTCCGGAGCATCAGTTTCTGGGACTCCAGTTTCTGGAACTCCTGCGACCGACGCACACAATTCCGCCCTGCACTTCGCGCTCGGCGTGATTTACCGCCAGCAAGAGAAGTGGGACGACGCCTTCGACGAACTCACCCAGGCCACGCAGCTCATGCCCGAACTGCCTGAGAACCACAGTGCCCTGGCTTATCTTTTCTATCGCATGGACGACGGGCCGAACGCGATTGCCGAGGCGCGTACCGCGCTCAGCATCGATCCCAACAATGCCGAAGCCTATCAATTCCTGGGGCTTGGGCTGTATTCGGACGGTCAGTACAAAGCAGCGGTGCATGCCTACAGCGAGGCGCTGGCCCGCGACCATGACAACGCCGACACTTATTACGACATGGGCATCGCCCTCCACGCCGACGGAAATCTGCCCCGGGCCATTGCTGCCTATGACGAGGCGATTCGCCTGCGGCCTGCATTTTGGGAGGCACACGCCAACCTGGGACTAATCCTGCACGAAGAAGGCAATCTCGACCAGGCTGTGGCGGAATATCGCGCGGCCAAGCGCATCGCCCCGGGCGAAGCTTCCATCCGCAACAATCTCGGCAACACCTACTGCGATCAGGGGAACTTCGACTCGGCTATTCAAGAACTGCACACTCTTTACCGCGAGCATCCCGAGTGGCAGCAGGGTCACGCTTGCCTGGCCAGCGCCTACATGGCGAAGAAGAACTATGATGCGGCGGTCGACGAACTACGGCTGGCCGTGCAGCAGAATCCCACGGGGTCCACTGAGCACCGCATTCTCGGCCAGGCTCTGCTGCTGGCCAACAAGCCGGACGAGGCTCTGCGCGAGTTGCAGGTGGCCGTTTCTCTCAATCCCGACTCCGACCTGGCGCACCACCTGCTGGGCACACTTCTATTTCAGCGGCAAGAACTGCATGCCGCCGAAAGGGAATTTCGCGAAGCCCTGCGCGTGAACGCTTCGGCCGATAATCACTATTCCCTGGCCGCCTGCCTCATGACCATGGATCGCTACGAAGAGGCATTGTCGGAACTGGAGACGGCTTCGCGCCTCGACCCTGAGCGCACCCTCTATCGCGCCCGCCGCGAAGAACTGCTCAGGCTGATGAAAGAAACGAATTCCCGTTAACCACTCGTGTGGCAACGCTCATGTGGCAACGGGCGCCTCGCCCGTCCCGCCAGCGCGAAGCGCGGCGGCCCGGAGCAAACCCCCACTGCCGCTACCCGGACCAACCGCTTGGCCAATGCCCACCGATGTACTACGGTGCGTAGAAGAGTGTGCAGCCAATCCTTACACTAGAGTCGAGTCCGACCCCCCAGCGGCCGCGCAAACACATCGACAAGGGAAAGGCTTCCGATGGCGACCAACGCAACCCGAGCCCAGCAGTCCACGGTGAACGCCGTCGTCCAAGCGGCTTTGAGCAAGGAGAACCGGCGCGCGGACGGCTCCTCGGCGGCAAGTTCGCCTGCGGCTGCTCCACACAAACCGACCGGATACGGCCTGCCGTGCGCAAAGTGTCACCTGTACTATCCTGCCGATCTCGATGTTTGCCCCACGTGCAAGCACAACCAGCGTGTATCCCCGGTCGCGCCCAAACGGCCGCTGCCGGTGTCGCAGGCTGCCGTCGACCCCATTCCTGACACAGCCGTGGTCGAGCAGGAGCGGGAAGAATTTCTTCGTCAATTCAAGTCGCAGCTGCTCGAAGCCCACGCCGAAGTGGCGAACGCTCCAGAATCGGTTTGCAAGTTTGCCGAGCAGCATTCCGGGGAGCCGGCCAGCGCCGAAATCTGCCAGGCCTGCTATGAGCACCTGCAGGAGCGGCTGGACGTTTGCGAAGCCGCGTTCCACATGGACCTCAAAGAAGCCGCCCAGATCATCTACGACGCGGTCTGGGCCGACCCGTCCGATCCCAACAAAACCTATCAGAATGCCGCCAGCGCACTGCTGACCGAATTGCGCAAGCGCGCCGGAATGACCGCCGCGCTGAGCCCGTTCCAGCCGCTCTCGCATTAAACTCGTCACAGCCAATACCCGAACCGCCAATACCCGACACCGCAGGTGCTGCCGTGGAAGAGCGGCCCTTCAGGGCCGCGTAAAGCGAATGAAATTAATGGGGGCTTTAGCCCCGCCGCACTACGCCTCTCGCTAAAATGATTCTCATGCCTAAGGCGATTGTGGCGATCGGCGGCGGAAATATAAGAACAAGGGGAACCGCCGCTATTGACCGCGAAATCATCCGGCTCTCCCACAAGAAGAATCCGAAGCTTCTTTTCATTCCAACCGCGAGTTCCGACGCCGAACCATACTGGGAGCATATTCAGAGATATTTCGGCGGCTTCTTGAAATGCGACACCGATGTGCTGTTCCTCATCCGAGAGCAACCTTCGAAAGAACAGATCCGGAAAAAGATCTTATCGGCGGATGTGATCTACGTGGGCGGCGGCAATACTCTGCTCATGATGCGAGTTTGGCGCCGCCTGGGCGTCGATACGCTGCTCAGAGCTGCCTACGAGAAGGGAACTGTGCTATCGGGCATTAGTGCAGGCTCGATCTGCTGGTTTGAGTCCGGGCATTCCGATTCCATGTCGTTCTACAACCCGCAAGATTGGAACTACATCAACGTGAAAGGTCTGGGGATCGTCAAAGGGATTCACTGCCCGCACTACAACGGCATGACCCGAGGCGTGCCCCGGCGAAAGGACTTTCGCGACATGATTCGCAAGATTGGGGGCGTCGGAATTGCGGTCGAAAACAACTGTGCGATCGAGTTCATCGACGGCCGGCTCTATCGAGTGATTCGATCGAAGCCGTCGGCGCGGGCCTACAAGGTTTACCGAGCCGGAGGCGAAGTGGTAGCGGAGCAGATTCGCGCCCAGAAGCAGCTGGCGCCTGTCGAATTGCTCACTCGGCCCAAGTCGACTGGAGCGAACTGAGCGTCAACTCAACTCATCTAGCTGGCGCTTCGTCTCGGCGCAGCTACGTTTGAGAATATCGGATCGCGAATACACGAGAAAGCAGTAGAGAGCCGGTCCGATTGGCGCAAAGATCATTACGCAGAACCAGAATATCTGTTTCAGCGGACCTGAGGTGTCGAAACGGAACAGAAAATACTCCATCCC
>JBEKWZ010000101.1:0-8116 GCA_049512555.1 Candidatus Sulfotelmatobacter sp.
CCAGGTCGCGCGTAGCCTGGCGCAGAGTTTGCCCCAGACTGGCCGCGGCATTGGCAATCCGCGCCCCATCCATGTGCAGGAACATTTCGTGCTCGTGCGCAAATCGCGCCAGCGCCTGAATCTCCTCCGGCTGGTAGACCGTTCCCATCTCGGTCGACTGCGTAATGGATATCACCCGCGCTTGCACATGATGCTGGTCGCCAATCCCGTGGTAGGCGTGCCGCACCGAGTCCAGCGTGATCTTTCCATCCTGATGCGGGAGCGGGATCAGTTTGCATCCCGTATGCTTTTCCGGCGCGCCGCATTCGTCGGAATAAATGTGGGCGTAATCGCTGCACAGCACCGCGTGATACGGCCGGTTCAGCGCCTGCAATCCCAGCACGTTCGCACCGGTGCCGTTGAAAGTGAAAAAAACGTCTATCCCCGCCCCGAAATGCGCTTCGAACTTGGCGAGAGCCGAGCGCGTGTAAGGGTCGTCGCCATATGCGACCACGTGCCCCTGGTTGGCCCCCGCAATCGCTTGCAGAACCTCCGGATGCACCCCGGCATTATTGTCGCTGGCAAAACTGCGAGTCGTCTTCGTTGAGGCTGGCGCCATAAGAAATCAAATGTAGCAGAGTAGACGTGCTCGTGTAGGGGCGGACGCAGCTTGCCCTGAGCGCAGTCGAAGGGTCCGCCTGGCGAGCGAAGCGAGCGCCCCTTACGAATGCGTCCGGGACTACATATGCGGATTTTGAATTCCCGCAATTGGCGCCCACCCCAACCTCCGAATTACAATGCCATTCCCGACTTTTGGAGGCGTGTTCGTGAGCCTGAAGTTATCTTTGGCCATCCGTCGCTGCTCGATCATCATACTTCTCTCCGCCTTCGTCGCGGCTCAAACCGCCGAACAGAAAACCGCGCGCTATCTCGACTCGATCCGCCACCAGCCGTCGCTGCTGCTCGCCTTTCTCCACGACGTGCCCAAGGGCGGAGACCTGCACAACCATATCGACGGCGCCATCTACGCCGAAGACATCATTGACTGGGCAGCGTCCGACAATTTCTGCATCGACCGCACCACCTCCCACCTCATCGCCCCGCCCTGCGATCCCTGCGAGCGTTACACGCCCAAACCTGGCATCCGCTGCGCCTACGAGGACCACATCCTCTACAACCAGATCATCGACGCCTGGTCGATGCGCAACTGGCGCCCCGGTGACGAGTCCGGCCACGACCACTTCTTCGCCACCTTCGACAAGTTTGAACTCGCCGCCGACAACCATACCGCCGAGGCCATCTCGACGGTCGTCAACCGTGCCGCTAAAGAGCACGTACAATACATCGAGTTCATGCACACCGCCGACGGCTACGCCGCCGCCAAACTCGGCGCGCACCTCCGCTTTGAAAGTTGGGAAAGTAAGGATGACTTTTCCAAAATGCGCGACAAACTCCTCGCCGGAGGCCTGAAAGAAATCACCGCGGCCACCAGTCAAACTCTCGCCGAAGCCGAAAGCCGCGCCCACTCCGAACTCAAATGCGGCACGCCCGACGCCGAACCCGGATGCAGCGTCACCGTCCGTTATCTTTATCAAGTGCTGCGCGGCCTGTCCCGCGAAGCCGTATTCGCCGAGATACTGCTCGGCTTCGAACTTGCCTCCTCCGATCCCCGCTTCGTCGGATTGAATCTGGTCATGCCCGAAGACTGGTATGTCCCCATTCACGATTTCAACCTGCACATGGCCATGCTCGATTACCTGCACGACGTCTACCCCAAGGTGCACATCAGCTTGCACGCCGGCGAACTTGCCATGGGATTAGTGAAACCCGAGGATCTCTCCTTCCACATTCGCACCTCGATCGAGCGCGGCCACGCCGAGCGAATCGGCCACGGCGTCTCCGTCATGCAAGAGAACGATGCCGTCGGCCTGCTCAAGGAAATGGCCGCCCGCAACCTGCTGGTCGAAATCAATCTCACCTCGAACGATCAAATTCTCGACGTAAGCGGCGACGACCATCCCCTGCCCGCGTATATGAAATACGGCGTCCCGGTCGCGCTCTCCACCGACGACGAAGGCGTCGCCCGCTCCAACATGACGCACGAATACCTGCGCGCCGTCGAAAGCTATCGCCTGCCCTACACGGAACTGAAGCGCATGACCCGCCAGAGCCTCGAGCACAGCTTCCTGCCGGGAGAAAGTTTGTGGGCAGATACAAAAATCGTTTTCCGTACGGCAGCCGCATGCGCATCAGATTCTCCTGGCGTTGAAAAGCCGTCGGATGGCTGCGTAAAGTTCCTCGCCGCCAGCGAGCGCGCGAGAGAACAATGGAAACTTGAAAGCGAGTTCGCCAAGTTCGAAAAGAAGTTCTAGTCGCAAAATGTAGCGCGGCCGTCTCGGCGGCTGTCGTGGGGGCGTCGGGCCCCCACACCTGAGAGTAAGGAACTGCCGCGAGATTTCCGAAGACCCATGCCTCGCAAACGAACCCTGATTCCGACTCCCCTGGCGTGGTCCCCGACCGCAAGTCCAGTCGCCCCTCCGCCGCTGCCCGTCCTGGCTGAGCGCGGAGGCACGCAACTCCGCACTCCGCTCCCCGTCGCCATCATTGACACTCGGGAGCAAAACCCGCTCTCCTTCCGCCGCTTTCGAAAATGGTTTGCCGGCATCGAGGAGCGCGCCCTCCCGCTCGGCGACTATTCCATTCGCGGCATGGAAGATTCCTGCGTGGTCGAGCGCAAAGACCTCCCCGACCTGATTCAGTCGTTCACCACCAATCGCCAGGCCTTCGTCAGCCGCTTGCGCCGCATGAGCGAACGCCCTCACAGCCTGCTCGTGGTCACCGCGTCGCTGACCGAGATCAAGTCCGAATATCCCTACCGCGCCGCCAATCCCAACCGCATCACACAATCGCTCATCGCGGTGCTCGCCGGATTGCGCGTGCCGTTCATCTGCACGGAAACCCACCAACTCGGCGAAGAAATCGTCGCCTCATACCTCTACCAGACATTTCTGTATGATTGGCTGGACCGCAATGGCCACGGCCGCCACCTGGCCGACGGCGATTTGTAAAATGGAGCCCCGGACACCTCGTCCGGGGTCGCGCGTAAGCGCGCGATGCTGTCTCTGAGAGCAAAGCCAGCGGTCACATTGCAAAGAGATAGACCTACATGCCCGACCAATTCGCACTCGCCGAAGCCGCCGCAAAACTGATACTGAGCCGCACCACTCTGCGCCCGCAGATCGCGCTCGTCCTCGGCTCCGGCCTGGGCGGCTTCGCTGACTCGCTCACCGACGCGGTCCGCATCCCCTACGCCAACATTCCCGCATTCCCGCGCTCGACCGCGATCGGTCACGCCGGCCAGATGGTCATCGGCCATGTGATGGGAAAAGCCGGCAGCGTGCCCGTCGCCGCCATGCAAGGACGCGTCCATCTTTATGAGGGATATTCTCCGCAGGAAGTCACGTTCCCCATCCGCGTCTTCGGACGCATGGGCATCCGCGCCGTCATCCTCACCAACGCCGCCGGAGGCATCAACCTCAGCTACTCGCAAGGCGCGCTCGTCGTAATGCGCGATCACATCAACCTGCAGGGCGTGAACCCGCTGGTCGGCCCCAATGACGACCGCTTCGGCGTCCGCTTCCCCGACATGACGCACGCCTACGCCCGCGAATATCGCGCGATCGCCCGCGAAGAGGCCGCCAAACTCGGCATTCCACAGCATGAAGGCGTCTACGCCGGTCTGCTCGGTCCCAGCTACGAAACTCCCGTGGAGATTGAATATCTGCGCCGCATAGGCGCCGATCTCGTCGGCATGTCGACGGTCGCCGAAGTAATCGCCGCGCGCCACATGGGAATCAAGGTGCTCGCAATTTCCTGCGTCACCAACATGGCCGCCGGCATCCTCGACCAGCCACTCTCCCACGCCGAAGTCATGGAAACCGGCGAGCGCGTCAAAACCACATTCGAGGCGTTGCTGCGCGCGGTGCTGCCGAGGATGGAGCAAGAACTAAGAAAATGAGCCCAGAGGCGTTCTTTTGGCCACCGTAATTGGCTAGTGCTTTTGGGTGGCGCAGCGCTTCAAGCGCTGCGATAGAAATTCGCTAAGAAATTGAGGCGTTAGCCTCTGAGGCACCTCGGCGGCTGAAGCCTCTTTCTGTCCTTGCCTCACAACCGCAGCGCTGAAAGCGCTGCGCCACCCAAAACCAAGACCTCACTTCGCCCGCGAAACAAACAACCCTGCCGGCGGCTTCACTCCGTACGTCGCCGAAAAGCTATTCTGATTCACCGCCAACCCCAGGTGCCCCCGCGAGTCGATATACAGCAACGGCTGCCCCACCGGCACATCGCTGAACGTCTTCACAAACTTCATCTTCATCTCTTTGCCGCCCACCGTCACCGGAACTTCCTGCCCGCGCTGGTAACCGAGCTTCAGAAAATCCTCGGCATCCACATTCGTCACAAGGTTCCCGAACGGCCCATCGGTCGCAATCACGGTAGCACTGAGCCCGCGGTCATCGAGCGTTGCAGCCTTCAACTCCAGCCGCACCAGGTCCTTCACCGCCATCTCCGGACCAACCTTCGTCCAGTCATCGCCACGCGCCAAATGCGCACCCGTGGGCGAAAAAATATCGCGCCCGTGAAACGTTGACGACAGCTTGGTGCCAATCATCCACTCCGGATTTGTAATTTCGCGCACTGCTTCAATCCCGTCGCGCTGCTCCACCAGCGTAAGCAGCCCGTTATCCGGCAGCACAAAATATTGTCCGCGCTTCGACCGCGCCACAATCGCCTTTCGCGTGCTGCCCACTCCCGGATCAATCACCACCACAAACACCGTCCCCGCCGGATAGTACGGCGACGCGCCATACAGAAACCGCGCCCCGTCGAGAATCGAAAACGGCGTGACCTGGTGCGTCAGATCGACAATGCGCACGTCGGGCATGACCGAATACATCACGCCGCGGCACAGCGCCACCGAATCGTCGACCACACCAAAATCCGTCATAAACACAATCGTCGGCGGATATTTCTGCACAGTATCGCTCGCAGGTGTTCCCCCGCTGGGTGCCCCATTTCTCGCGCCTTCTGCAGGAAGTGGGGATTCTGCCAGTGCCGGCACACCCCCCAACAGAATAGCCAGCATCAATACGCGAATCACAAACGGCCTGAAATTGCTTCGCAATGCCATTCCCCCTCCTCGAGATACATTCCTGCCCTGATTTGCAGGCCGCAATTCTAAACGAAATACAATCGGAACTGCCGAGCAAGCGCCGCCCTGCCCCTCGACAAGTCTATAATGCTGCTGCAATCCAATTTCCGGAGGCTTCTATGTCGCAAGTCATCCCCGAGAAGTACCGCGATCTTTTTCAGAAGCGGGCCTTTGCCAGCCTGGGGACGTTAATGCCCGATGGCCGCCCGCAGGTCACGCCCGTGTGGTGCGATTTTGACGGCGAGCACGTCATTTTCAACTCCGCCAAAGGACGCCAGAAAGACCGCAACGTCCGCCGCGATCCCCGCGTCTCGCTCGCCATCATCGATCCCGACAATCCTTATCGCTACGTTGAAATCCGTGGCCGCGTCGTCGAAATCACCGAAGACGGCGCCAGCGACCACATCAACAAAATGGCCAAGAAATACCTGGGCGTCGACAAATATCCCTACGGCCAGCCCGGCGAAATCCGCGTGCTCTACAAAATCAAACCCGAACACACCACGGTGATGGGATAGTCGCGACGCGGCAATCGTAGAGACGTAGCTTGCTACGTCTCTTGCGGGCAGCACGGGCGCTGCATTGCCGAGACGTTGCAAGCAACGTCTCTACGAAAGAGGGCCTTCCTGGCGGCCAGCGAGCCCGTGCAACCGTGGAAGAGCGGCCTCGGCGGTGACGTGGAAGAGCGGCGCTTCAGCGCCGCGTCACCGTTAGTAAAATGAGACGGGCTTAAGCCCGGTGCGAGGAATCCATCCCCACCCATAACCTTTGCTTCCTCGGCTTCGGCAATGTCAACCGGACGCTCGTCCGCCTCCTCGAACACCGCGCGCAGGAACTCCGCGAGCGCCACGGCATCTCCTACCGCATCACCGGAATCGCCTCGCGCCGCCTGGGCTGGATTGCCGATCCTGCCGGAGTCGACCCGAACCAATGTGGCGCGGGCACTCTTGCCCGCGAAATGCCAACAGCGGATTCGTCCCCGCTCGCCAGCCAAGCCGCTGACGTCAACAACGTCCGCGCCTGGCTCGCCGCAGCCCGCGCCGATGTCCTCTTCGAAGCCACATCGCTCAACGTGAAAGATGGCGAGCCCGCCGTCGACCACATCCGCGCCGCTCTCGAGCACGGAGCCCACGCTATCACCGCCAACAAAGGCCCCATTGTTCACGCCTACCGCGAGCTGCGCGACCTCGCCACCGCGCGCGGCAAACGCTTCCTCTTCGAATCCACCGTCATGGACGGCGTCCCAATTTTTTCTTTGTTCGACCAGATGCCCGCGATTCATCTGCAGGGCTTCCACGGAATCCTAAACTCGACCACGAACATAATTCTCGGCGAGATGGAAAACGGCGTGACCTTCGATGATGCCCTGAAAAAAGCGCAGTCCCTCGGCATCGCCGAAACCGATGCCACGCACGACATTGACGGCTGGGACGCCGCCGTCAAAACCGCCGCGCTCATCACGGTTCTGATGGACGCGCCGATCCGCGTGGAAGAAATCAAGCGCGAAGGCATCCGCGACCTCACTCCGCAAGCCCTGCGCAACGCCCGCCGCGACGGCTGGCCCTTCAAGCTGGTCTGCCGCGCGCAACGTGTGGGCCAAGGTGAAAAAACAAGCGTAGAAGGCACTGTCATGCCCGAAAAAGTGCTGGCCACCTCGCCCATGGGCAAGATTACCGGCACCTCGTCCTACATCCACTTCGAAACAGATATATTTCCCGGCCTGGCGATCACGGAAGAAAATCCCGGCCTGTATGCGACGGCGTACGGCATGCTCGCGGATTTTATAAGAGCAACGACCCCGCACTAGAACGGCGGCATGAAGTACCGTGGAAGAACGGCCCTTCAGGGCCGCGTACGCGCCCACCCGAAAACTAACCAGGGCTTGAGCCCCCCGGAACGTTGATCAGCGCGTCGGGGAGCCGCGTCCAGAGCCACCTACCGGGGCTAAAGCCCGGTCATCATTTGTGCGTCCAACGCGGCCCTAAAGGGCCGCTCTTCCACGGCGCAGCAATCGTCCGCGTCGCAAGATAGAATCGTAAAGGGCACGCTCAGACGTGCCGATGGCGCTGCAACCTGACGCAGGTTTCAGGCCCTTCGGGATTCACCCGGAAATGCATGCGAGCAGAAATAATCAACTCCGAGCGTAAATTTCAAATCTAGAAGTACACCGTAGGACACCGTCAGCTGCTCATCCGGAGTACTAAGTCCCCGAGTTCAACGACTCGCATCGACGTACTCTTCAAGGGAGTGGCCCAATTTCATTTGCCGACCAGTTTTACCGGGCTTTCAATAGCGGAAGGGACTGACGCTGACGTCGACAGACTTTGCAGTTTGCGCGAATCGCCATCGCTCGACAAAGATGTAAAAGTCTTCACGGTTAGAGGAGTCGATTTCCTCGGCTACGTGGCCGCCCTAATCGTGGTAAGTCATGAAGACGAAGGTGAGTATGATGACCCAAGCTTTTTTTCTAAAAACAACTTTATTTGACACCGAGAATGCTCCGCTCGCGCCGTGATAGAAATAACTCATGCCAACTGCCGAGACGACCGTCGCGCCCGCCCTGGATCTCACCCACGTCCGCGCCCAGTTCCCCTCGCTCGCCCAAACCGTCAACGGACACCCCGCCGCGTTCCTCGACGGCCCGGGCGGAACGCAAGTGCCGCAGCGCGTCATCGACGCCGTCTCCGCCTACCTGCGCCGCGACAACGCCAACACCGGCGGAGCCTACGCGACCAGCCGCCACACCGACGCCATGATCGCCGAAGCCCGCAGCGCCATGGCCGATTTCCTGCACTGCGGCGCCGACGAAGTCGTCCTCGGCCCGAACATGACCACGCTCACGTTCGCCATGAGCCGAGCTTTTAGTCGTGGGATCGACGGCCGCGAGCTCAAACCCGGAGACGAAATCGTAGTCACGCGCCTCGATCA
>JBEKWZ010000102.1:0-8091 GCA_049512555.1 Candidatus Sulfotelmatobacter sp.
CTCGGCTATGGCGACATTGTGCCAACTTCCGGCGCGGCGCGGGCACTTTCGGTATTCGAAGCGGGGATGGGGTTCGCATTTCTGGGCGTGGTGATTGGCTACATCCCCGTAGTGTACGCGTCGTTTTCGCGGCGGGAGATTCAGATTTCCATGCTGGATGCGCGGGCGGGATCGCCTCCGTCGGCAGCGGAGTTGCTGGTGCGCCTCGCCGGGAGATCGGAAAATCCGGGCGTCGATCAGAAAGTTCTCGATGCAGTGTTACGCGAGTGGGAGCGCTGGGCGAGCGAGTTGCTGGAGAGTCAGATTTCGTACCCGGTGCTGACATTTTTCCGGTCGCAGCACAGCAATCAGTCGTGGGTGGGCGCTCTGACCACTATGCTCGACGTGACTTCGCTGATCCTGACCGGGATTGAGGGAGTGAATCCAGGGCAGGCCAAGCTGACGTTTGCCATGGCGCGGCACGCGGCCGTGGATCTGGCGCAGGTGGTGAATGCGAGGTACGATCCGGGCGCGGGGGAGCGGTTGCCGGACGCGGAGTTGACGGCTTTGCGCGAGGCACTGGCGGCGGCTGGATTGAAGTTGCGGAGCGACGAATATGGGCAGGACAAGCTGGCGAGGCTGCGATCGATGTATGAGCCGTATGTGCACTCGACGGCGCGGAATTTGATGCTGACGCTGCCTCCGTGGCGATTCGCAACCAAGACGCGGGACAACTGGCAGGCGGGGCCTTGGGATAAATTGATCCAGTCCCGGGGGCTGGCAGTTCTGGGGCAGAGGCCGGTGACGCCGCCTGGGGACGATCACTTCTGAGGGAGAAATAAGCGCAGGGGCTGAAGCCAATCCCGACGGCGCGTTTTCACGGCCCTAAAGGGCCGCTCTTCCACTCCTTCTCCATTTTTTCGTTCCGCTCATTCGCCATCTACTTATCCGCTCGTTTTTCCAAATCTGTGTTCTCGGGGTCATCCGTCCACACCTCGTGCGTGCTAACATCCTTTGTTTCCGGTTCCGCAACGAATGAAACACACTGGCGAGAACGTGGTGCGCATTGAGGCGGAAGCGTTACGGGCGCTGGCCGACCGGATTGGCGGGCCCATGGCGAAGGCGTTTGAGCGCGCCGTGGAATTGATGTTTAGCTGCGCGGGCCGCGTGGTGGTCACGGGGATGGGCAAGAGCGGTCTGATTGCGCGCAAGATTGCCGCGACTCTGAGTTCGACTGGAACTCCTGCATTGTATCTGCATCCGGTGGAGGCGCTGCACGGGGATTTGGGGATGGTGGTGCGCGGGGATGTCGTACTGGCGCTCTCGGCCGGCGGCGAGACCGCTGAAATTCTGGCGCTGCTGGCGACGATCAAGCGGCTGCGGGTGCCATTGATTGCCATGACCGGGGATGAGATGGGCGGAGTTCGTGTGGCGCGGGCGCTCCCGCCCGCGGCTGCCGGCGGTGGCAAAGGCTTGAGGGGAGCAGGAAAGTCGGCAGCGAAACTATCGGCGAATCGAGTTGATTTGAGAGGCAAGCTAAAGTCAAAGGCAGCGGACAGGAGCGTCCGCTCCACACAACCTAGTTCCACACAACCTGGTTTCACACAACCTAGTTCCCCACTTTCTACTTTGGCGGCGGCCGCGGATGTGGCGCTGGATTGTTCCATTACGCAGGAGGCTTGCTCGCTCGGATTGGCGCCGACCGCTTCGACCACGACCATGCTGGCGCTGGGCGATGCCCTGGCGGTGACTTTGAGCGAGCGGCGCGGATTCAAGGAAGAGGATTTTGCCAACCTGCATCCTGGCGGGAAGCTGGGAAAGCGGCTGGCGCGAGTGGAGTCTTTGATGCACACGGGCGAGGCGCTGCCCCGGGTGACGCCGCAGACGAAAATGGCAGATGTGATTTATGAGATGTCGCGCAAGAAGCTGGGCGTGACCGCGGTGGTGGAAGGCGTGCGGCTGGTGGGGATTGTGAGCGACGGGGACTTGCGGCGGTTGCTGGAGCGACGCGGGAAAGACGTCATGGATCTCACGGCGGGCGAGGCCATGACGCGGGACCCGAAGACGATTTCCGGCGGGGAGTTTGCCGCGACCGCGCTCGCATTAATGGAAGAGAAGAAGATTACTTCGCTGATGGTTGTCGACGAAAGCGGGAAGCTGGAAGGGATCGTGCATCTGCACGATCTGTGGAGCACGGAACTGGTTTAGAAAGATTGAGTGATTGAAGAATTTGGTAATTGAGCAATTGAAAATCGCTTAGCCGCCGGGTCCGTTTTCAATTTTCACAATTACTCAACTACCAAATTATTCAATCGTGAGAGGTTTCCATGTATCACTACGATCCCAAGACCGCGCTGGAAGAATTAACTGAGGATGCGACTTTGCCGAACCCGGTGCATGTGCGGGACATGATTCTGCGCAAGCATCCTTCGACCGACAAGGCGTTGGAACTCAACCGCCTCTTCCTCGAGTATCAAAAATTCTTCGGCGAGTCGCAGAAACTGGGGAAAGAGATTCTGCGGCAGCTGGCGGGGTAGTCCGGCCGCGCGTCGTCGATGTCGCAGCGACAGTGACTTATGCCACTGGCTTCCGCAGGCCCTCGGAAGCAAAGAAGGTGCGTGCAATTCTGGAAGTCTCTTCGAGAAAAGCAGGCAGGTCGGAAGGGCTCACTATTCTCCCGCTGTGGTAGACGATCAGAAGCGGTCCGGTTCCTTCTACGCACCAACTCGCTTGAAACTGCTCAAGGGAAGTCAGCAGGCTCGGGGTGAAGAGTCTCCGCACCCCGGCCTCGTCCGGGCTCTTCAAAAGGTAGCGCCTGGAAAACTCCGGGTTGGAATCGAAGTCGATGTCGTTGTGAACGATGGCGTCGCCGATTCGGTCGAGAAAATTCTCCGGACGCAGCGCGAACGGCGGCAACTGTTGGTCCTGCGAGAATGCGGCCACGGTCTGGCTGACAGAGCTTTTGCCTGCGGGATAGGAGTAGTCGAAGAGGCTGATTTGCAGTCCACTCGACGATCCAGTCATGACGTTGCTGAATCTTCCGCGAGTGCGCTGAAGCATCGAAACTTTGGGTTGGGGCGGGAAAGACGGGCCGCTCCCGGTACCGATGAACTGCAAACCGATCCGCTGGGCGGCCTCGGCGAGTTCCCGGGTTCGTTTCTTGGCGTAGAGGACGCTGGCCACGATCACGGCGGCCATCACGACAAAGAAGACTCCGAACATGATGAAGGGAATAACGTCGCGGCTATTCATCGCTTTCGGCCTTGCTCCGCCGCACCTTCTCAGCCGCCACCAACGTGTTGTCGTCGGTGGGAATCGGGTCCTTATGCTTGCGTAGGCTAGCGATGTATCCGGAGATTGCGTCTCTGGCCATCTCTCGGGCTTCGTCGACTGTGCGACCATACGTGACGCAGCCCGGCAACGCAGGAACAAGGGCGGTATAGCCTCCCGCTGGTTCGGGACGGAGCATGAGGTTGTAGTGATAGCGAGCCTTCGCCATAGGTGAGAGCATTCTAGGCGGGCGCTGGGGGCCCGTCAAAAGGCGCTGGTACAATAACCAATTCCACTTCTATAGGAATCATTCACTATGCATCGATGGTCTGAAAACTTCATTCCTACATTGCGCGAGGCGCCAGCCGACGCCGAGGTGGCTTCGCATAAGTTTCTGGTGCGGGCGGGGTATATCCGGCAGCTGGCGGCGGGAATTTACTCGTATCTTTTTCTGGGCAACCGGTCGTTCAACAAGATCGTGGCCATCGTCCGCGAGGAGATGGATCGGATCGGGCAGGAATTTTATTTGCCGGCGCTGCATCCGCGCGAACTTTGGGAAGCGAGCGGGCGCTGGGCCGTAATGGGCGAGAACCTGTTTCGCCTGAAAGACCGCAAGGGCGCCGACATGTGTCTGGGCATGACCGAAGAAGAAGTGATGACCTCGATCGCCCTCAAAGATCTGCGCAGCTATAAGCAACTGCCGCAGATCTGGTACCAGATTGCGCCAAAATTTCGTGACGAGCCGCGGCCGAGGTCCGGGCTGCTGCGGGTGCGGCAGTTCATGATGAAGGACGCGTATTCGTTCGACATCGATGCGGCGGGGCTGGATGTTTCTTACAAGAAGCATTACGAGACTTACCGCCGCATCTTCGATCGCTGCGGGCTGAAGTACATGGTTGTGGAGGCCGACTCCGGGGCGATGGGCGGCAAGGAATCGCACGAGTTCATGGTGCGGACTCCAGCTGGGGAAGATCAGATTGTGAGCTGCGATGGCTGCAATTATGCGGCGAACCTTGAGAAGGCCACGTCGAAGCTGGAGGCGTGGGGAGATCTCGCGCCGGAGGGCGACGGCAAGCCTCTCGAAGTGCATACGCCAGGGCAGAAGACGATTGAAGATGTCGCGAAGTTTCTGGGCGTCTCGCCGAAGAACAAGATCAAGACTCTGGCCTACATGGCCGAAGAAAAGGACGAGAAAACCGGCAAAACGAAATTGCGCGGTCTCGTGGTCCTGCTGCGCGGAGATCATCAGCTGAATGAGGCCTAGCTGAACGGCGCGGTGGGCGGGGCGACCCGGCCCATGGACGAGAATGAGATCAAGGCGCTGTTCAAGTCTCCGGCGGGATATTTGGGTCCGGTCGGAATTGAGTGGGCGCGCGACCGCAAGAACGACGCAGATAAGGCAGTGCTGTTCGTCGACAAGGCACTGGAAGGGCGTGTGAATCTGATTGGCGGCGCCAACAAAGAGGACTATCACCTGAAGAACATCACGCCGGGGAAGGATTTTCATCCTACGGCGTATGTCGATCTGAGGGCGGTGACGGCGGGCGAGGGTTGCCCGAATTGCGGCAAGGCGCTGCGCATCGATACGGCGGTCGAGATTGGGCACATCTTCAAACTCGGCTACCGGTATTCCGAGTCCATGGGCGCGCGCGTGCTCGACAAGAACGGCAAAGAAGTCATGCCGATCATGGGCTGCTATGGAATTGGGATCGAGCGCATCCTGACCGCGGCCGTGGAGCAGTCGAACGACGAGAATGGGTTCTGGCTGCCGCCGACCATTGCGCCGTTTGAGGTGGTGGTGGCGCCGGTCAATGTGAAAGACGAGGCGGTCAAAAGCGCCGCCGAGGACATTGCCAAGCGGCTGGAAGCGGCCGGATTTGACGTAATCCTCGACGACCGGGACGAGCGGCCGGGAGTGAAGTTCAAGGATGCCGATTTGGTCGGTATCCCCTTTAGAATCAATGTTGGGAGGAAGGTTACCGAAGGCATCGTGGAACTCGTTCTGCGCTCGACTCGCGAAGTTCGCGATGTTACGATCGCATCGGTTGTCGAATCTTTGCGGGAGTTGCTCGGCCGGGCTGGGTGAAGGTGGTTTCCCGGTCCCCGACCGAGCGGATTGTGGACATGGGAACTGTCAAAGCACTCGTCGGGTTTCTGGTCATCGTTGGCGTCATCTATGTTTTGTTTCAGATCGCTCCTCCGGAGCTGTCGAATTATTCGTTCGAAGATGACTTGCACAGCGTGGCGATGATGGGCGGCTCTAATCCGCACACGTCCGACGATGAGTTGATCGCGGCCGTGATCAAAAAAGCGAAGGACCACGAGATTATGCTCGCCCCTGAGAACGTGACCATCCAGCGCATCGGAACCCCGGGATCGCCTTCGGTTTATGTCGCGGCAGAATACAGCGTGCCCGTCACTTTGCCGGGATATTCTTTTACTCTGCATTTCACTCCTTCGAGCGGAAACAAGGGCTTCTAAGAGAGGCTTCTGGGCGGAGAGATTTGCCTCTGCACGTTACTTGGCGGGTTGCTCTTGCGGTTTCCCTCAGGCGCTCGGACTTCGTCAGGTTCTCCGTTCAACAACTGACTGCTTCCTCCCGTTCAGCCGTCAACTCTGAGCGAAAAACCAAACTCCGGTTGACCAGACATCATTGAGGAAGATCGTTGCAATGGCGAGGGACAAAGAGAAAGCCGATTTGACTGACAGCTGAGAGTCGACGGCTGAGAGCTCTCAAGAAAAAAACCCACCGGATGCTTGCTTGGGGCGTGCTCGGGTCAGCATCCGATGGGCTACCGTTTCTCCTTACTCACCCTGTTGTTTTCAGGAGTATGTAGGAAAATTAAACACTGGAATCAGACGAAGTTCCGTCTATTTTTGTAAACCTTTGTAAAACTCTGCCATACAAAAAACACCAGCGTTGTACGCCGCTCGCGCAGGACGCGGATTTAATTGGGCAGGGCTGGAGGTTTCGTCGCAATTAAGGCCGCAAAGCGCTTATCCTTTCGCAATTCGGCGAATTCCACATCCTTGTACACATCTTTAAAATCCTTGTATCCCTCTTCCATCGCCTTGCGTAGATATTCGATCGACTGTTCGGAGTAGCCCATCTTGGCGTAGAGCCGGGCCACGGTGAAGTCGTAGCGGGCGCGATCGGCGGGGCTGGGCAACTGCGCCTGAACCCCGGCGCGCGAACTTCGGCCAAACACGTCGGGATCGAGTTCAATGGCACGTTGGTAAGCCTGAGCCGCTGGTTCGAAGTCTCTCTTTGAAAAGAGCGCCGCTCCCAGATTATTGAAGAACGATGCTGAAGTGTCGTCGATCGCGATCGCCTTTCGATATTGCTTGACTGCTGCGCCGTACCTGCCGGCTTCGTACAATGCGACGCCCAAATTGCTGTAAGGGTCGGCAAATGTGCGGTCCGCCTTGATGGAGAGTTCACAGGAATTCTTCGCGTCCTTCCAGTGCTGCATCATGAGTTGGGTCCGGCAGACTTTGTTCAGAATCTGCGCGTTGTTCGGGACTTTTTTCAGGGCCGCGCGATAGTAATCGATGGCATCGAGATATAGCTTCTGCGCGTGCAACTCGTCGGCGCGCGCCTCCAGATCAAACGCCGTGGCATCGGGCGACGGAGGATCCGTCATCCGCAGCAACGGCGGCTTCACGGAAACTTGCTCTGGATGAGAAACCTGCGCCCACGACACACTGGTCAGAGCACACAGGGAAAAAGTGAGAAGCGAGACGGGAACCAACAGACTTTTCGGGCAGGACAACATAGGCCACCCCCAGCTAAGTGCACACATTCTGGCACAGTTTTGGCCGTCCGGCGAAGAATTTTAGGGAGTGTTCTTTAGGCGCGGATCTCAGCTTTCAGGCCTCAGGCGGCCTATCCGTCAGTTCAGGACGTCTCCCTTTAATGTGGCGTCGTTTGCCCGTTATCTGGTGGTTTAGACACCGGAGGAGTGGGTTTGTCATCCTTGAATATTCCTGCAATCTTGCCGAAGAACCCCTTCTTTTTCTTGGGGTCGTCGGGGTTATTGGGGTCTTGTCCGTTCGCCGCCTGCGCCGGGGCCTGCGGCTGTCCTGCCTTGTCGCCCCCGAAGATGCGCGAGAAGAAGCCCTTCATCCCCTGCTGCGCGTCGCAAGTGTCGCGGGGCTCGGTCCCGGCCACGAAAGCAGAAATATAATCGTCGGTGCAGTTTGGAGTCGCCAGGCGGTTCGTGATCTTGTCCAGTTGCACGTCCACCACGCCCGAGGGTTGCTGGAACTCTCGCATGTCGGCATACTGCGGCAGTGTGGCCGCCTTCTTCATAAACTCTGTCCAGATGGGCCCCGCTGTCTGCGCACCGGTCAGCCGCAATTCGGTGTAATCGTCATACCCCACCCAGACAATGCACAGCAGATTCGAGGTGTAGCCCGCGAACCAGCCATCTTTCGAACTTCCCGTCTTCCCTGCGGCCGGTTGCGTAAAGCCTCGCAGGCGGACGGCGGTGTATCCCAACCCGTTGTTGATCACGCCTTCCATCATGTTGGTCATGACGTAGGCAACGCGCGGATCGAGCACCGGCCGCTGGTCGGTGGTGTAGTTCTGGATGACGTCACCCTTGCTATCGCGCACCGACCGCAACAGAACCGGCGACAGCCGCACGCCGTTGTTGGCGAATGCCGTGTAGGCGCCGGTCATCTCCAGAGGTGAAGCAGCGTATGATCCCAGCGCTATCGCCGGCGTCGCCTTTACCGAAGCAACGCCCGCCGACCGCGCCAGGTCCGCGACCTTGTCGTAACCCACCTGCTCGGCCACTTTCACCGTCGCGTTATTCAGTGACATGGCCAACGCGTAGC
>JBEKWZ010000103.1:0-8065 GCA_049512555.1 Candidatus Sulfotelmatobacter sp.
CACACATTCTTTCGGTTCCAGACTTTTACTGTGACTGCGATCTTCACCGGGCGGTCGGAGATTCCATCACCGTCGAGAAAATCTTCGCCACGATATTCACCTGGGGGCACGCGCTGAAGAAAGGCGCGCATCAGTTCCTCGGAATATTCCTGCAGACTGGCCGCGGCGCGCCGGGCGTGCGTCACGCCGTAGCGCGAGCAGACTTCGCGCAGGCGCTCGGCGCCGGTATGGCAGGCTGCGATCTGCGCGCCGAGGTCGCCTTCTCGTTCCTGGGGAGTGCGGACGTTGTTGAGCAGCAGCGCGAGCACGTCCGTATTCATCACGCCCCGTTGCATCAATTTCACGGGAGGGATGCGGATGCCTTCCTGATAGATTTCGCGACAGAGGCCCATGGAACCGGGATAGGTTCCGCCTACGTCGGCGTGATGGGCGCGGGAGGCGACGTAGAAGTCGGGACGGTTTGCGGCGACTGACTTCTGCTTCCTGGCTTGCGCGGGCGAGTCGCCCGCGGCCACACGAGCCACGTACACGGGTGCGACCAGGGTGATGTCGGGGAGGTGGGTGCCGCCGCGGAACGGATCGTTCAGCATGACCACATCGCCGGGCTGCATGGGGCCGGCATCAATTGCCGCACGCACCGACATCGGCATGGAACCGAGATGCACCGGCATGTGGTCGCCCATAGCAATGACTTCACCGGCGGCGTCGAACACCGCGCATGAGTAGTCGCGGCGCTCCTTGATGTTGGGGGAAAACGCCGTACGGCGCAGGGCCGCGCCCATTTCCTCGGCGATGGAGTGATACAAGTTCTTGAAAATTTCCAGTTCGACCGGATCGCTGCGCATGAGGCGCAGTGTACTGGATTTGTTTGCGGGGTGCATGCGGAGAATCAGTGTTGGGTGTTGAGCGCGACGATTGCATCATGTGTACGGGGCCGACCGCATCGGACCTCTGACCTCAGTCTTCGGACTCTTGATCCTCGGACTTCAGAATTGCTGTCAGCAAATCGTGGCCCTCAGTGCAGAATTCTGTTGACACTTTATTCATAGTGCCGCAATATCTTGTGATATAGGACCTTCCCATACTACGAGTAGGGTTGGTCTTTCAAGAACAAGCTTCAAGAACAAGGGCCCGTAGTTCGCAACCTTTGCAAGGGAAAATCGTTCAACGGAGGAACCTTCATGGCAACGAAAAAGAAGGCAAAAAAGAAGAAACACTAACCGTCGGCGAGGCGCGACCTCGCTAACACCGATTTCTCACTGGCCTCTTAAGAGAAGCACCTCTTAGGGGGCTTTTCCTTTTTGGTGCCAGGAACTCTTGAGCGTTGAAATTGTGCTTGGCGAGTGGCAGTGTGTGTCACAATAGGCAAGCCACAATAGGCACAGCACGCAGTCTTGCGCGCGGTCGAAACATGGCAGAGCGGAAAAAGAGCACGGCGAAGGGCAAGGCGGATGAAGTGCTCATCCCGGACAAACTTTATTTCCGCATCGGCGAAGTGGCCACGCTGTGCCACCTGCCGGCGTACGTGCTGCGGTTTTGGGAGTCGGAATTTCCGCAACTGAAGCCGGTGAAGAGCAACACCGGGCAGCGCATGTACCGCAAGCGCGATGTGGAGAGTGTGCTGCGCATCAAGCAACTGCTCTACCAGCAGGGATTTACGATTTCCGGCGCGCGGCAGCAACTGCGTGCGGAAAGCAAAACCGACAAGGGGCAGGCTGCTATCCCGTTCCCGTCGCAATCGGCGTCGGAGATCCAGCACATCCGCCAGGGGCTGCGGGAGATTTTGAATTTGTTGTCGACCCGCAGGACGGGTTAATCGTCCAGCAAGATTACGCTACGGCTTTTTCCCGGGCAACCACTCCGGCTTGAAATCCGAATTCGCCAGCCATTCCACAGGATCGATCATGGATGCGATCGCGTGTTCCATGTGCTTGAAATCGATGTGGGCGAGATCGTCGCTGGGGCGGTGATAGTCGCTGTGTAAGCCGTAGCTGGAGACGGTCTGGGCGATGATGCCGCGCTTGGCCAGGGCAAAATTATCGGAGCGCCGAAAAAATTGCTGCGCCGGATGCGGATCGGCGACCAGCTTGGCGCCGCGCCGTGCGAGCTCGGGGCCGAGGGTGCTGCGATCGTAGCCGGTTAGCCAAAGCTCATCGGGCTTGACGGCGGGATCGGGACGGCCAATCATTTCGAACTCAAGATTGGCGACGATTCGATCCAGCGGCAGTGGCGGGTGTTGGAGAAAATACTGGTCGCCTTGTCCGCCGGTTTCCTCGCTGCCGAAGAGGACGAACAGAACCGTCCGTTTCGGGCGCGGCCCCGCCGCCAGCGCGCGCGCCAGTTGCAGAACGGCGACGCAACCGGAGGCATCGTCGTCGGCGCCGTTATAGATGCTGTCGCCGTTCACAGGCGTGCCGACGCCGATGTGATCGAGATGAGCGGTGAGCAGGATGACCTGATCTTTTAACTTAGCGTCGCTGCCCGCGAGGACGCCGATCACGTTGCGGGTGTGCCACTCCTTGGGGCCGCTACGAAACTTGACCGTGGTGGAGACATCCTGAATAAAGTCGCCGTGGTCGCCGAGCGGAGCGATTCCAATCTGACGGAGTTCGGCGGCTAGATAGGTTGCGGCGCGCAATTCGTCGGCAGAACCGCTTCCGCGGCCTTGCATGGCGTCGCTGGCAAGCGTGCCGAGTTCGTCAGCGATTTGAGCGGCGGCAGTGTCGGGAGGTTGCGGCTGCTGGGCGGAGGTTGGGGTGGCCAACGCCAGCAGACCGAGGCAGGCGGAGGTGACGACAGCGAGTTTGAGGCGGTTCACTTCTCCTCCAAGAGCGACTCAGCGGAAACGACCCGTAGTATACGTCTTCCGTCATCCTTCTCCGTGGGCTACGGGCCGCGCGATTGGCTTTACGCTTCCACCCAGTTGCTGCGCTCCAGGATGGTCGGGGGCTCGTACGTCTTGCCACGGGCCAGACGCTTTTCTTCGCGGCGAGTGGTCCACAGGAGGATCGGGCCGAGGACTGCGGGCAGCATGCGCGAGAGGATTCCGGATTCCTGTCGGAATTCGTGGCGCAGGGCGCGGATCTTATCGCTGACGTTGTGGTCGACTTTGCGGAATTGGCGCTCCATGGCCCAGAGCGCTGAGCTGTAGACGCCGCTTAGCTTTCCCATCTCGCGGGCGAAGCGTTCGCGGACGCGGGCATCGGGGTCATCTTTGTATCGCTTCCATCCGGCCAGCAAAGTTCGCGAGATGCGGTAGAGGCTGGGGCCGTTGAGCTGGAAATCGCGCCAGAAGGCCCAGTCGAGAAAGCGTTTCGAGTCTTCGCGCGAAATCGCGGCATGTTTGAAATTGAATTTGAACTGGCCATGTACATCGGCGTAGTCGATGTCACGCAGCAGGCGGCCTTCTTCGGCCATCTGCTTATAGAGCGGAGTTCCCGGCACCGGGGTGTAGAGCATGAACTGGTGGAAGTCAGTGTCGTGCGAGACGGCGTGCTCGATCTCGGCCATGATGTTGTCGGGCGTGTGGTGCTCGAGCCCGATGATGGTTGAGCCCTGCACGCGAATGCCATGCTCGCGCAGTTCGCGGGTGAGTTGGCGGGTGTCAGAGCCCTGCAACTTGCTGTAGCCGGCCCGCGGAGATTCCAGGCCCATCCAGAGCCATGAAACGCCGAGCTCTACGAGTTCCTGCATGGTGTATTTGCGGATCGCGTTGGCCGACGCAAACACGGAGAGCGCCCAGCTCTTGCGCGCTTCCTTCATGCGCTCGAGCAGACGCATGGCGCGCTCGCGATGGAGCAGAAAGTTTTCGTCCATCACGAAGAATGATTTTACTTTCAGTTCGTCCTCCATGCGGCTCATGACGTCGAACAGTTCGTCGCCGGTTTCAAAGAAGTTGACGAACTTTCCCTTGCCTCCGAAAAAGGCCGAGGTCGTGCAGAAATTGCAGCCCATGGGGCAGCCGACAGAGGGAATGATCGTGGCCGCGGTTGCGCCTTTGCGCTCGGGCAGGCGGATGCCCATGATGCGCGTGCGCATGCCGGAAACGATGGCGGGATGGCGGATGGGCGCGGCCTCGTCTTCGCCGAGGTAGCGGCGCATCCAGGCAATGCCTTCGCCCTTGACGATGTGGTCGGCGTCGATCATGGTTTCGATTCCGGGGATCGCGGCCACGTGCCCGCCGACAATAATTACTGAATGCGGCGAGAGTTCGCGGGTCATGCGGCACATCTCGCGGACCTTGGCGACGTTCACGATGATTCCCGTGATGCCGACTACGTCGTATTGATTGCTCTTGAGCTCGCGCGCGAAGTCGTCGCGCGTGGGAAAGTCGAGTACCGCGCACGGGGCGGAGACATTGGCCTGGATCATCATGATGCCCCAGGAGCGATGAAACATGCGCAGTGAGAAGCTGCCCTGGGCGCGGGTGACTTGATTGTGATAGAGCTCCATGGGGTTGATGGAGCGGCTGCCGAATTCGTCGTCCTGGGCGTATGGTCCGAAGACCGAACTCAGCAGAATGCGGGCCTGGGATCCTTTGGGATGTTTTTGGAAACTGCTGGAATGCGCACTATGAGGGCTGGCTGCAACATCGCTGGTAAGAAGTTCCAATTCTTTTCATCATCCGTTTCTCCCCACATGCCGTTACTGCAATCGTAATTCGGGAGGCTGCGCTGAAACCATCTCGGCAAAGAAAACACAAAAAGATTACAAAGGCAGGACAGTGGCCCAACGTAACCCAAGGGCGGCTATCCTGCAGATCAACTTGAACCCGGCTTGCCATCTGGCCTAGAATCGCTGCGCTATGGCTTCGGAGCCACTGGAGATCGAGCGTCTGGACCGGGGAGTGCTGAGCTTTCGCGGCCCACTCACGATGGAGAATGTGTCTCCGTTCATGAATGCGGTGCGCCGCGAAGACGCTCCCACCATGATTCTGGATTTCACCAACGTTCCTTACCTCGACTCTTCTGGGCTGGGATCGTTGGTCAGCGCGTGCACAACCTGCGCCAAAGCCGGGCGCCGCATGGCTCTGACCGGAGTGAATAAGCGCGTGCGCAAGGTTTTTGAGATCACGAAGGTCGAGCAGATCTTCCTGATGTTCCCGACGCTCTCTGATGCGCTGGAAGCCTTCACTAACGCCGGCACCGCGTAAGCCGATGCCCGTACTGATTTCCATGCTGCGCGGCGTCAACGTTGTGGGGCGCAACAAAATCAAGATGGACGCCCTGCGCGCGCTCTACGAATCGCTGAAGTTCGAATCGCCGCGCACCTATGTGCAGAGCGGCAACGTCATCTTCCGGACCAGACAGAAAAACTCTCCGGCTCTGGCGAAGAAAATTCAGAATGCGATTGAAAGTGCGTTCGGGTTTCGACCGGACGTCATGCTGCGCACACCGGATGAATTAAGAAGCGCCATCGCCGCCAGTCCGTTCGCCGGGCGCAGCGGTCTGGAGCCGAGCAAATTGCTGGTCACCTTCCTCGCCGGCGAGCCTGGCCTCGCGGCACGCGACACACTGGACAGTTTGAAGGGGCATCCGGAAGAAGTGCATCTCAAAGGCCGCGAACTCTACATCTATTTTCCCAACGGCGTCGGTAACTCCAAGCTGCCGTGGTCGAAGGTGGAGAAGCTAACGCAAACCACCGGCACTGCCCGCAACTGGAACAGCGTGATGCAGATGCTGGCAATCGCTGAGGAAATGGAAGCGGGAACTTGAAGTCTGCATCCCCCAATCGTTAGTAGATTTTCTCGTGCGAGCGCTTCGCCACAACGTCACCTCCGTACTTGCAGAACGACTGAATGTCCAACGGTTCTGAATGAGGGCCCGGTGGCGTGCGATCGGAGAAAGGATACTTTCCGGGTGATTCGGGAAACCCAGCTGGCTCCGCTTGAATCGAATCCAAGTATAGCTGCCCACTCGTGTGGGATGCGGTCTTGCCGAGGTTGTCATGCGCGCTCTCAATTCGAGCCTGACCGTTTGCGCAGTGCTCGCCATTGCGAGCATTCTTGCCTGTGGTGCGTCCGGACCGCCGGCGAGCCTGGCGGTGGTGCAGACCTCCGATCTCGGAGTGATCGGCAGCAATCCCGCAATCCTCGGCCGCGACGGCGGATATAGCGGCGTGTTCGCGGGGAATTCCGTCTGGGTTTTCGGGGACACGTTTTTGGCCAACCCGAACGCCGACGGCCAGACGCTCATCAGCGACTCGTGGGAGTGGACCACCAACCTGAATACCGCCACAGGCATCGTCGGATTTGACGAGCGAGACGACTCTGCCGGCGCGCCCGCCATGCTGCTTTCCTACACTGCGGCCGAAGAAGCTTTCAACACCGCGCATCAAGGTAACCCCTGCCAGCAGCAGCCGTGCGGCGCGCGCTGGGCTCTGTGGCCGGGACCGGTCGTGGCCGACCCCGCCCGCAATCGCGCCCTGGTTTTCTATCAGCTGGTGATGGCCGGGAACGGTAACTTTAACTTTGCGGCGGTGGGGTACTCGGTGGCCATCTGGCAAAGTTTCTCCAGCCAGCCGCAACGCCCGACCATCAACCCGAACACCGAGCATCCCGATCTGCTCTTTGGCCAGAACGCCCCCGACTTTGGCTCGGCCGCCTTCGCCGATGGCGACACTCTTTACGCCTACGCCTGCAACGGCTCGAATCCGGGAGCGCCATGCGTGGTGGGCCGCGTCGCGTTGGAAAGCGTGCTGGAGGTGAGCGCGTGGACCTTCTATGCGGGGAATGGGAATTGGTCAGGAAACGTGGGCGATGCGGTGAGCGTGATGAATGCGGCGCCAATCATGAATGTGTCGTGGAACGCCTATCTGCAATGCTACGTCGCCGTCTACAACGCGCCATTTTCGCAGGACGTGAAAATGCGGACCTCGCCGCGGCCCGAGGGGCCATGGTCACGAGACGTCACTGCCTTTGAGGCGCTCACCCCTACGAACGGTGGCAACTCGGTGCATGACGCGCTGGCTCATCCTGAGTTTAACGGCGACGGAGGCCAGGTCATGTACGTGACCTACTCGCACTCCACGGGGGCTTTCAGCAGCGAATTGCGGCTCGAGTCGGTGGAAATGAAGGCGGTTGACAGTCAATGAATGGGGGCGGAATTCACCTGAGATGTGTCCGGACGGTTGATGAGTGTAAGGAGATGTTACATCAATTGAGACGGGGAAAACGCGACCCGCAAGGTTTGAGGGATTCCCGTTCCGCAACAGCGCACGGAGGGTTTCCGACGAAATGGATTCCTCCGATGTTGACCATTGCAGTCTTTGCCTCAGTGGCTTTGACTGAAGCGCAGGGTTGCACCTGCGCATTTGGCGGTGGTCCCGCTTGTCAGGAAGCCTGGAGACCGACTACCGACGCTGTCCTTCTTGCGCGCGTGGAAAAGATCGAATCAGCTCGCGGTACCGTGGGTTCCGCTCCCGGCGCGATGAGTATGACGATGATGGGTTCCATGCTGCGGGTTACCATTTCAATTGACGAAGTCTACCGTGGCCCCTCTGCAAAAACGATTAAGGTCTATACGGCATCAAGCAGTGCGGCTTGTGGCTATGCGTTTCGTGAAGGACAAAGGTATTTGATCTATGCGAGCACTGCTGGCAAAGATGAACAACTTGTGGTGAGCCTTTGCAGTTCAACCAAGCCGGCTGAGTACGCAGAAAAGGATCTTGCGTATCTGCGGTCCTTACCATCTCTCGCACCGACCTCCGCCATAATAGGAACCGTTTGGAGGTACACGCATGATCCAAGCTTCAAGCCCAAGTTCCAGCCATCACTTATGGACCACTATCGTCCTCCCGAGCAGGAATACATGGCGATGAAGCCGGAACCGGGTTTTACCGTACTGGCAAAAGCGCAGGACGAAACGGAGCACAAAGCTATCGCCGATGGCGAGGGGAATTGGCGCTTCCCCGATCTTCCTCCGGGACGATATACCCTGCATCCGCAAATCCGTGAGGGCGTCTATGTGCACCCGTTCTTCTCCAGCGTTGAGATAGCTCCGAAGGGTTGTGCGCTGGTAAACATTCGTCTCGAGTCCGACGGACGAATTTCGGGAACGCTAGATCA
>JBEKWZ010000104.1:0-8057 GCA_049512555.1 Candidatus Sulfotelmatobacter sp.
ACTTCGACGCCGGCCGAGGGCATTACGAGCGACGTGGTGGTGGTGAACAATTTCGACGAACTGAAAGCCCTGGGCCACGACAAGGTCGCCGGCAAGATCGTCCTGTTCAACGAACTCTTCGACAAGCGGAAAGCCGCGGCCGGCATGTCGTTCGCGGCCTACGGTGAATCTGTGCCGTATCGCGGTGCCGGCCCCCGGGCCGCGGCCGAACTGGGAGCGGTGGCTGCCCTGGTCCGCTCGGTCGGCAACGCCGACTTCCGCCTGCCTCACACTGGATTTTCCTACTCCGCTGGGATTCCCGCGGGCGCCGTCACCGCGGAAGATGCCGACCTGATCGCTCATCTTGCCACGCAAGGAAAGGTCCGCATGCGGCTTACTCTGACACCGCAGAAGCTGCCGGACGCGACCAGCTACAACGTCATCGCCGACGTGAAGGGCAGCGAGCATCCCGAGCAGATCGTCGTAGTGTCGGGACATCTTGATTCCTGGGACCTGGGCACGGGCGCGATCGACGACGGCGCCGGCGTGGTCGTTGCCATGGAGGCGGCTGAGATCGTGCAGAAGCTGCATCTGCATCCCAGGCGTACGCTGCGCGTGATTGCCTGGATGGATGAAGAAAACGGCGGTTCCGGCAGCCAGCGGTATACCAAAGATCATTCCACGGAATTCGGAAAGCACGTGGCCGCCATCGAAAGCGATTCCGGCGCAGCCCATCCGCTCGGCTTCGAAGTGAAAATGACTACGCACGCGGCGGAACTTTTGCGTCCGGTGCAGGAAATCCTGCAGAGCTTCGGAGCGAATGTCCTCGAGGCCAGCAGCTATGCGCCGGGAGCTGACATTTCCGACATGTCAGAGGCGGGCGTGCCCACGCTCGGCCTGCGGCAGGACGGCCGCACCTACTTTAATTACCATCACACCGCCGCCGACACCCTCGACAAAGTTGTGCCCGCGGAGTTGCGCGAGAACGCCGCGGCCATGGCCGTCATGGGATACGCCCTGGCCAGCATGAAAGATCCGCTGCCACGGTGAAGTGAAAACCGGTAACCCTGTTGACGCATCATATTTTGCGCGCTTATCATCTTCGTTTGGCCTTCTCATCACAGACGCCTCGGGAGGGGGCGTCTCAGAGTTTGATGGGACGATTTGGAAACCGCGAGTTTATGTGACCTATGGACAAGAAGAAGTTGGAAGCCTTTAAGAAGCGTTTAGAGACCCGGCAACAGGAGTTGCGCCGCACTGTGAACCGCACTCAGGCTGACGGGCGTTCGGCGGACGAGGATACCGCGCAGGACATCGCCGACCGCGCGGCCAGTTCCTACACTAAGGAATTCCTGTTCAGCCAGAGCAACAACGATCGCCAGACCCTGCAGATGGTCGACAAGGCGCTCGCCCGCATTCGCGAAGGCAGTTTCGGCGAGTGCATTCACTGCGGAAAAGAAATCAACGCCAAGCGCCTGGAAGCTGTTCCCTGGACGCGACACTGCATCGAATGCCAGGAAAAGCTGGAGCAGGGATTGCTGGAAGAAGCTCCGCGGTAAAGACAGATTGGTTGTGAAAAAACGCCGCCGGGAAATCGGCGGCGTTTTTCTTTTTGGCTGTTCCCAGAAAAATCAGCTCTGTCATCCTGAGCGAAGCGAAGGACCTATGCAACTTGCCAGCAGAGTACATAGGTCCTTCGCTTCGCTCAGGATGACAGTTTGCATTTAGTTCGCCGGTTTCTTCGCGTCGGCTTCCGGCGCTTCGGCTCCCGGCATCAAATTCTTCAGCCGGGCCTTGCGCTGCTCCTCGAGTTCGGGATGGGGCAGTGGTTTACGCGGCAGCATCTGGTCGCGCATCGCCGTGTTGTAGACGAAGATTGCCTCGACCACCGCGGCCTGCGCCAGATCTTCTCCCTGCAGCCGCTCATACGTGTCCATATTCGAGTGGTGCGTGCGCGATCCGTAATCAAGCGAGTCCTGAATAAACTGGAAACCCGGGACGCCGACCGCGTCGAACGATTCGTGATCCGTGCCGCCCGTATTGCGCATGGTGATCGTGCTCACGCCGAGATCGCTCAACGGAGCCATCCACTGCTGGAAGATCGGACCGACCGCGCCATTCTCCTGTAAATAAATGCCACGAACTTTTCCCGTGCCGTTATCCAGATTGAAATAACCCGAAATTTTCTGCTGCTCTGGTTTCAACTCAACCGGACCGGCGGGCTTGCGCATGAAGTCCGGCAGGTTCACCTGGTCGGGCGCGGTCGAGAGCGGCACGAACCCGAAATGCTGCTTCACATATCCCTCGGACCCAAATAATCCTTCCTCTTCCCCGGTCCACAGACCCACGCGGATGGTGCGCCGCGGCTGCACGTGCAGGGCGTTGAAGATGCGCATCACTTCCATGGCGACAATCGTTCCCGCGCCGTTATCGGTGGCGCCGGTCGCGGACGCCCACGAATCCAGGTGCCCGCCGACCATCACCACTTCATCTTTCAACTTAGGGTCAGTGCCGGGAATTTCGGCGATGGTGTCGAATCCGTGCTCGTGATCGCCGGTGAATTCCGCATCCACGTTCATCTCGACCGAGACCAGCACGTTCGCCTTGAGCAGCCGGTAGACGCGGCCATAATTCTCGATCGCTGTTACTACGATCGGAAGCGGCAAAGCGTGCTCGCGCTTGTAGGTGAACCAGCCTATGCTGCCGCTGCTGTCGTCGAAGATGGTGCCGCCGGATCCACCATTATTGCGGCCATCGCGGCTCGGCACCACAATCCCGGCCGCGTGCTCGGCCGCGAAAAACGCTCCCACCTTCTCGCGGAATTCCAGCCGCTTCATCATCGCTGCGAAGCGGTCCTCCTGCGGCTCTCCAATGTGCACTGGATATTCGGCGAGCGATTTCAGGTCGGCATCGTCGCGGCGTTCGAACAGCGGCTTGTCGACCGGCTTCACGTCGCGCATGTCGCCGAAGAAAACAATTTTGCCCTCCAACTTGCCCTTGTACTTTTCCAGATCCTTCTCATCTTTCGCATCTACCCAAATCGCGCGCCCGTTGACCGGCCCGTGGCTCGACGCCGACCAGGGCAGCGCCTGCGCGATGAACACTGCCGTGTCGGGCGCCGACATGCGCACCCAGGTGTTCAGCTGGCGCCAGCCCATGCCGAACTCGCCCCAATCTTCGAGGTGAGCGTTGCTGCATCCCATGGCGGTGAGCTGGTCGCGCGTCCATTCGTTGGCGCGCTTCAGGTTGGGCGAGCCGGTAAGCCGAGGGCCAATGCCATCCATCAGCGCCGACCCGAATTCCATCACATGCGAGTGCGAAAGCCCCTCCTCGCGGATGCGCTGATACATGGTCAGGTCCAGGGTCTCGGTGGCAGGCTGCGGCAGCTCGTAGGAGGGCCTGGTGGCTTCGTCGGCCTTCGCGTCTTTGGATTTCTTGTCGGCCGCCGACGCGGAAAAGCTAAGGCACAAAATGACAGCAAGAGTTGGCCAAAAATATTTGTGTGATGGCATGTGGTTGGTTCCTCTTAGAAGCGGAGAAAAGACTAGCAGATTGGTGCGACGTTGTTCAAAGATGAAGGCCAGGCCGAATGCGGCTGCCCCACCTGTCGCGTTTTTCGAACAGGTGGAAACCCGAGCTGATGGTATCAAGAGATTTTCTGCACGCGAAGCTCGGCCCACTCATTCACCAATATTAGGCCACTCCGGGATAGCGCGATTTGTATGAGAGGAATGAAGATAGAATCAAGGTCCGTGGTACCCACCTGTTGAAAACCGCGACAGGTGGGGCAGCCGCTATTGTGATCTCTCCAACTTTTGACGGGCCGTTTTCCCCCTGTTAAACTGCTAGTTTGTCTTGATAATTCAACCAGCCTACCGTACTCATCAGAAGGGAAGTCCGTGCGCGCAGAAACCCGCCATCAACTGAAGCAGGATGCTTTCAGCCGTGTCACCATTGACGCCGCCGGCAGAACGGCCCATTGGACGGTCGAGCACCGGTCGACTGTCATCTACTCCACCGTCGCCGTCGTCGTAATTCTGGCCGTCGCGATCGGCGGGTGGTATTACCTGAACACGCAGGACGAAAAGGCCAGCCTCGAACTGGCGCAGGCCGTGCGCACCATGGAGATGCAGCTGCGTCCGGTGGGCGCGCCCGAGCAGCCTGACTTCCCGACGTTCACTTCCGCAAAGGACCGCGCTCTGGCTGCTCAGAAAAAGTTTCAGGCGATCGTCGACAAGTATCCACACACCCACACCGCCGACATGGCGCATTATTTTCTGGGAGTAACTGCGGCGAATTTGCAGGACAATGCTGCCGCCGAGCGCGATTTCAAGGAAGTGATCTCCTCCGGCAACCGCGAGGTTGCGTCCGTGGCGAAGACGGCGTTGGCCTCGCTGTATGGCCAGACCAACCGTGTGAAAGAGGCGGTCGCGCTCTATCAGGAACTGATCAACAAGCCGACGGTTTCGGTGAGCAAAGTTACGGCGGAATTGCAGTTAGCCGAACTCTACCAGAACTCCAACCAGCCGCTCGACGCCAAGCGGCTTTACGAGCAGATCAAGAAAGAAAACCCGGGAGCGGACGTGAGCCAGCTCGTCACCCAGAAACTGGCGGAGCTGAAGTAAGCGCGGAGAAGACTCCTTTCTTCGACGCTTTCCCTCTGCCATTTCCCTTTCTGCGCAGGTTGAGTACCATGTTGTCCAGCTTTCAAACTTCACCACTGGACCTCCATGGCAGACATCACACTCCGCGTTAACGGCAGTGAAAAAAAAGTCAGTGTCTCTCCGGAGACGCCCCTTCTCTGGGTTCTGCGCGATACCCTCGAACTTACCGGAACAAAATTCGGATGCGGGGCGGGATTGTGCGGGGCGTGCACGGTGCACGTCGAGGGCAACCCGATTCGATCCTGTTCAACCCCGGTTTCGCAGGTCGCGGGCAAGAGCGTGACTACCATCGAAGGCCTCGGCGCTGGCGGCCTACACATCTTGCAAGCCGCATGGATCGCGGAAGAAGTTCCGCAATGTGGCTACTGCCAGACGGGACAGATTATGTCGGCCGCGGCGCTGCTCGCCAAAACGCCCAATCCAACCGACGAAGAAATCACCAAAGCGATGAACGGCAATCTCTGCCGCTGCGGAACCTATGAGCGGATTCGCAAAGCGATTCATCGTGCCGCGGGAGATGGGGGCGCGCGATGAGCCCGCTTTCCCGCCGTGAATTTGTGGCCGCCGGAGTCGCCGCCGGCGCTGGATTGGTGATCGGATTCTATCTGCCGCATCGTGGCAGACCGCAGGCAGAAATCTTTTCGCCCAACGCTTATCTGCGCATCACGCCCGACAATAGAGTCACGATCGTGGTTGCGCGCTCCGAGATGGGACAAGGCGTGCGCACCGCGCTGCCCATGATCCTGGCCGAGGAACTTGAGGCCGACTGGAAGCAGATTGAAATCGAGCAGGCCGGAGCCAGCACGCTCTTCGGCGATCAGACCACGGGAGGAAGCGCGAGCATCCGCACCACGTGGGATCCTATGCGCAAAGCCGGGGCTGCGGCGCGCGAGATGCTGATTTCGGCTGCGGCGTTGACGTGGAATGTTCCTCGGTCTTCGTGTACGGCCGAAAATAGTCGTATCAAGCACGGCGCAACGAACCGGAGTTTAAGTTACGGAGAACTTGTGACGAAGGCCGCAACTTTGCCGGTTCCGACCGACGTACCGCTCAAGCAGAACAAAGACTACAAGATCGTTGGCCAGCGCCTGGCGCGGCTTGACACGCCCGCCAAGGTGAAGGGTGAAGCGGTGTTTGGCATCGACTTCCGCATGCCGGCGATGAGATTTGCTTTGCTCTCGCGCTGTCCTGTGATCGGCGGGAAAGTGTTGGGTTTCGACGACAAGGAATCGAAGAAGATTTCCGGTGTGAGCTACGTGGGCAAGGTCGGCGATGCGGCTGTGGCCGTCTTGGCCGACAGCGTGTGGGGAGCGATGGAAGGCCGCCGCGTGCTGAACGTCACCTGGGACGAGGGGTTGCATAAAGACCTGAATACTGCGACCGCGCGGGAGTCGCTGAAGCAGGGCGCGTCGAAAAAAGCTGCGACATTATATTCGGCGGGCAACGCAGCGAAAACTTCCGGACGCCGCATCTCCGCCGAATACGAATTGCCCTTCATGGCGCACGCACCGATGGAGCCGGGAAATTGCACGGCGAACTATCAGGGCACGGAGTGCGAACTGTGGGCGCCGACGCAGGTTCCGCAGGATTGCCGTGACGCGGTGGCGCAGGCCGTCGGTCTCGATCCTGATCGAGTGAAAGTTAACGTCACGCTGATGGGCGGCGGATTTGGCCGGCGCCTGGAGCACGACTATGCGGTCGAGGCGGCGCTGGTATCGAAGGCCATCAACGCTCCGGTGAAAGTAATCTGGACGCGCGAAGATGACATGCGTTTTTCTACGTATCGTCCGGCCAGCCTGCATCAGCTCTCGGCCACGCTCGATGGATCCGGATTCCCTGCCGCGTTGACGCATCGCATCATCGCGCCCTCCATCAGCGGGCAGAAAGGCCAGCCAGTTCCGGGCGGAGTCGATCCTGACCTGCCGGATGAAGCCGGACCGGTCTACGGCATTTCTAACTACACAATCGAATCCGTGGTGACCGAAACTCCCGTGCCGCTCGGCTGGATGCGGTCAGTCTATGCGCTGCAGGCGGCGTTTGCGCTGGAAAGCTTCGTCGATGAACTTGCAATCGCGGCTGGAAAAGATCCGCTGCAGTACCGGCTGCACTTGCTAGCGAAGGATCAGGACTTGCAATACTTCACGACTACGTGGAAAACCGCCCGCATGCGCGGCGTGCTGCAACTGGCCGCCGAGAAAGCAGGATGGGACAAGCCGCTTCCTGCCGGCCATTATCGCGGCATTGCCTGCTTCGGCTGCTTCGCGTCGTACATGGCCGAGGTGGTTGAGATCACGATGGAGAATGACCAGCCGCGCGTGCATCGCGTGGTGGCCGTGGTCGACTGCGGGCAGGTCGTGAATCCCAGCATTTTGGAACAGCAGATTCAGGGCGGAATTGTCTACGGGCTGGCCAACGCGCTGCGCGCCAAGATCACCATTGAGAAAGGCCGCGTGGTGCAGGGCAACTTTGACGACTACGCGCCGCTGCGCCTGGATGAAACTCCCGCGGTCGAGGTCTATGCCGTGCCCAGCGTGGAGGTTCCGACGGGGATTGGTGAACCGTCGGTGCCGCCGCTCGCTCCGGCGCTGTGCAACGCGATTTATGCCGCGACGAAGAAGAGAATTCGCGCGCTGCCGATTCTGAGCTGAACCAAACAGTAGCGCCGGCGTCTCGCCGGCTATCCCGCGAGGCCGCCTCTGGCTTCGCCTGCGGGGGCGAGACGCCCCCGCGACAGCCGCCGGGACGGCGGCGCTACCTTCGGGAGGATCGTGTGTTTCGAAAATCGATTGCCGCTGTCTTATTTCTCTCCTCCGTCTGTCTAACCCAAAACGTGCCGTCTTCGGTCCCCGCCGTTCGGCTGGCGCATATTCGCCACGGCATCAATCTGAGCGGATGGTTCGCGCAGGTCTACGGCCCCGCGGGATACTCCAAAGAACATCTGCAGAATGGGGAAACATCCGCCGACATGGCATTGATCAAGTCGACCGGCTTCGATCACGTGCGGCTCAGCATAAACCCGCAGCCCATGATGGACGCAGCGCGTCGTCACGATGGCGGCGCCGAATATTTCGGCTATCTCGACGCCGCGGTCAAAATGATTCTGGATGCGGGTCTCGCGGTTGAGATCGACATGCATCCCGACTCGGACTTCAAGGCGCGCTTGGCAAAAGAAGATGAATTCGTCGAACGCTTCGCCGATTTCTGGACGGAGGTGGCGCAGCGCTACGCGTCATCCTCGTGGGATCCGGACCGAGTGTTCTTCGAAATCCTCAACGAGCCGGAGATGCGCGATGCCTACCGCTGGTACGGTGTGGAAGCGAAGCTGGCCGCGGCAATTCGGCGGGGCGCGCCGAAGAATACAATCATCGCCGCCGGCGCGCGCTGGGACGACGATGACGACATGGTTTTCCTTGA
>JBEKWZ010000105.1:0-8046 GCA_049512555.1 Candidatus Sulfotelmatobacter sp.
GCCAGAAAACTCATGTCCCACACCTCAGGGCGCGGGCACCGCGACAGTTCTGGTGGAGCAGGTTACGGCCAGCGCTTGGCCGTGTCCTCCCAGCCAGCAGCGCGCACCGGTTGCGGCGCGGGAATCGACGGCGATGCCGGAACCGAAAGCCGCGACGTCGCCTGCGGCCCGTTCACCGCAGTTGCCAGAGCCGGCTTGCCCATATCCATGCCCATTTCCTTTTCCTCGGAGAGCAGCGGAGCCACCAGTCGCAGGGCCTCCACCTCCTTCTCCAGACGGGTCAATTCCATCTCTTTTTGCCGCAGTACCTCGTAAACATTCTTCATGACCATGGCACCTGCCAATAGGATCGAAGTTTCGAAACCTGTCTTCGAACTCTAGCAGAGTTGCCTGTGTTGTCAAGGTTTTCAGCGCCGCGATAGTGCACAAGTTGGTTGCAAAACGGGAGCAAGGAACCAGGGGTTGCGGAGCACCAGTTTCAACAGCTGAATCTGGCGAATTGGTCATCTCGGCGTGGGTACGAAAGTAATCTTCGATCGCTCCCGGCCAGAGATACCATGATTGAGCACGCCAACCGATGGCGGCTGGAGGTCTGCTCGAAATGCCGATACGACGAATTTTGCTCTTGCTCGCAGCCGGCGCCTGCCTGTGGGCCTTCCCGGCCTATAGCCAAGACGACTCGCCGTCCCTCGGAGATGTCGCACGTCAGGCTCGTCTGCAAAAACAGAAGGACGCCCAATCCAAAGACGCGCCGAATGCCGCGGATCCGGACAAAGCCGGCCAAACCAAACCTGGCCAAACCAAGCCCGACGGAACGAAAACCGTGCCCGCCGCGGGCGCAAACTCCAAGAATGCCAAACCGTCCCACGTCGTCACCAACGATGAGGTCCCATCGCACATCGGGTCGACCCTGACCTCTGCCAAAGGTTCTCAACCCGCGACTACGACCGACGAGCAGCCCGGCTCCGACAACAGCAGCGCGGCCGATCAGTGGAAGTCCCAGATTCAGGCCCAGAAGGCCAGCATCTCCCAGCTGCAAAGCGACATCGCCACCGTTAGTGACTCCATCCAATACGCCGGGGCAAACTGCGTAAGCAACTGCGTCCAGTGGAACGAGGACCAGAAACGCAAGCAGGATCAGGTGGAGAGCATGAAGGGCGAACTGGAACAGCAGCAGAAACTACTCGAAGACCTGCAGGAGTCCGCGCGTAAGCAAGGCTTCGGCAGCTCAGTCTACGATCCAGAATAATCCGGGTAGTTAATTACGGGCTAAGAGCTCCGGCTTTCAATTACAAAATTACCAAATTTCGCAATTACTCAATTTTTCGCATTCCCCAAAACTGCCCGGTCATGCGAAATTAGTTCATGCCTTTGGTGGTTCGTCCTTCGCCCATTCATTCTGTTGGAGTCTACACGTCCACTCCCATCCGCAAGGGAATGCGTGTGGTCGAGTACGACGGCGAGCGCATCACGGCCGAGGAAGCCGACCGCCGTTACGACGGCGTCTCCCGGACTTATCTTTATGGGCTGGACGACGGCAAGACGGTGATCGACGGCCACGGCATGGGCGCCTATCTGAATCATTCTTGCGATCCCAACTGTGAAGTCGACGAGATCAAAGGCCGGGTCTGGATTTTCGCCATCCGCGACATTGCCGCCGGCGAAGAACTCCTCTGGGACTACAACCTCTACGACGACGAAGACCCCGCCCCCTGCCACTGCGGTTCCCGCAAGTGCCGCGGCACCATGTATTCGAGAGAGTGGATGGCCAAGATGCGCCGGAAAGAGGCGCGCAAGAAGAAACGGGAATTATTGGCGGCGGAGCGGAAGGGCAAGAAACTTGAATCGCTTGAAACCGAATCTCTTGAGACCGGGAAGAGCACGAGTTCCAGTAGTGCCGATCCAGCAGCTTAATTTGAAACCGACTCAAGCCGCGAAGCGGCGAAAGAATGCAGCCCACAGCCTGCCCTGAGCTTGTCGAAGGGGCGCAAGCCGTGGGCTAGCTAGCAAAAACCGAACCAGCCCCAAAGGGGCGAAAGAGACCTACGCCGACTCCGCTGGAACCCTGCTCACAACCGGCACTTTCCCGTGCTCCCGCCATCCTTCAATAATCAAATACAGCACCGGAATGAAAAACAAATTCAACACAGTCGACATGATCATGCCGCCGAACACGGTTGTGCCCACCGAATGCCGTCCATTCTCGCCCGCGCCCGTGGCCAGCACCAGGGGCACCACGCCCAGAATAAATGCCAGCGAGGTCATCAGAATCGGCCGCAGGCGAATCGCCGCCGACTGTACCGCTGCTTCCACCAGGGGCAGCCCGCGCCCGCGCAACTGCTCGGCAAATTCCACGATCAGAATCGCGTTCTTGCTCGACAGCCCAACCAGCATCACCAGTCCGACCTGGCAGAACACATCATTTTGCAAGCCGCGCAACCATTGCGCGCCCAGCGCTCCCAGCAGCGCCATCGGCACTGCCAGCAGCACAATGAACGGCAGCACGAAACTCTCATACTGCGCCGAGAGCGTGAGATACACCACCAGCGTGCCCAGCCCAAACAGAATCAGCGACGTTCCGCCCGCCGCCAACTCCTCCAGCGACAGCCCGGTCCAACTGTAAGTGAATCCCTGCGGCATCTTCGCGGCCAACTGTTCCATGGCTGCAATTGCCTGGCCCGAGCTGTATCCCGGGGCCGGCGAGCCGTCGATCTCTGCCGACCGGAACAGGTTGTAGTGGCTGATGACCTGCGGCGTCGTAGTCTGCGTAATGCTGATCAGGTTCTCCAGCGGCACCATCGCCCCGCCGTCGGACCGCACGTAAAACTGCTTCATGTTGTCGGCCTGCGCCCGGAATTGCTTGTCAGCCTGCACGTAAACCCGGTACGAGCGGTTATTAAAATCGAAATCATTTACATACGATGACCCCATGTACACGCCCAGTGCGTCCGTGATCTGCGAGAGCGGCACATGCAGGCTCTTCGCCTTCTCGCGGTCGATGGTCACCAGAAATTGCGGGTCATTCGCCGTGAACGAAGTAAACAACCTGACGAGGTCTTTGCGCTGCGCTGCCTGCTGTAGCACTCCCTGCGTCGTGGCCGCCAGTTCTTCGAGTTTGTGCGCCGCCTGATCCTGCACCACAAACTGGAATCCACCGAACTGTCCCAGCCCTTGAATCGGCGGCGGCAGCGTCGGAAACACGATCGCTCCCGACACTCCAAACATCCGCGGACGAATGCGGTTCAAAATCGCCGACGCGGTGTGCCCGTCGCCTTTGCGCTGCGAATACGGTTTCAGCGGAACGAAAATCAGCCCCTGGTTTGCCGCCGCTCCGGCGAAACTGAAGCCCGCCACCGAGAACGTTCCCTCCGACTCCGGCACATCCGCCAGCAGGTCCGAAACCTGTTTGCCGATCGCCTTCGTATATTCCAGCGACGCCCCCGACGGCGCCTGGATCACGATGATGAAATATCCCTGGTCTTCGTCCGGCACGAAGCCCGTCGGCACGCGCGTGAATACGAAATAAGTGAGCCCCAGCCCGGCGAAAAACACGATCGCCATCGCCAGCTTGTAATCCAGCACGTGATGCAGCAGTACCCGGTACCCGCGGGTAACCGCGGAGACGCCGTCGTCAAATTTCTGCAGCAACCACCACTTTTTGTGGTGTCCGCCGCTCAGAAAAATCGCCGCCAGCACCGGAGCCAGCGTCAGCGCGTTGAACGCGGAAATAGCAATGGAAAATGCAATCGTCAGCGCAAACTGGCGAAACAGGATTCCCGTTGTTCCGGGAAAGAATGCCACCGGCACAAACACCGCCACCAGCACCAGCGAGGTCGCGATAACGGCGCTGGTAATTTCCGCCGTCGCTGCGGCCGCCGCTTTGTGGGAATCGTGCTCGCCCTCAGTAATGTGGCGCTCAATGTTCTCAATCACCACGATGGCGTCGTCGACCACCAGGCCGGTGGCGAGTGTGATGCCAAACAGCGTCAGCGTGTTAATGGAGAAGCCGAGCAACTTCACAAAGACAAAAGTGCCGATCAGCGAAACCGGGGTGGCGATGAAGTGAATCATCGTCGTTCTCCAGTCGCCGAGAAAAATAAAAATTACCAGGATGACCAGGAAGATCGCCGAACCTACCGTGTAGGCCACATCGCGGATCGACTCCCCGACCGCGTCGGTGGTGTCGAACGCCACCTTGTAGTGCATTCCCGGCGGAAAACTCTTCGACAGCCGATCCAACTCCGCAATCGCCCTCCGGTCCACATCGAGCGCGTTCGCGGTCGAGAGCTGCGTGACCGCCAGCCCCATCGCATCCTGCCCATTGAATTGCACGTCGTTGGCATAACTCTCCGCGCCCAGTTCTGCATGGCCCACATCCCTCAACCGCACCAGCGTGCCATCGGCGTTCGTCTTCAGGATGATGTTGTCGAACTGCTCCGGTTCGCTCAGCCGCCCCACCGCCCTGACGCTGATCTGATAATTCTGGTCCGCGATGGCAGGCTGCTGCCCGACCTGCCCGGCCGCGACTTCCACATTCTGCTCCGAGAGCGCGCTCACCACGTCGGTCGCCGTCAGCCCGCGTCCCGCCATGCGCCCCGGATCCAGCCACAGCCGCATCGAATATTTGCGTTCGCCGAAAATGATGACGTCCGCCACGCCCGGGATGCGCTTCAGCGCATCCCGCACATACACATCGAGATAATTGCTCAGGAACAGAGTGGAGTAGACCTCTTTGCCGCTTTTGTCTCTATCGGCAAAGACGGCCGCGCCAAACACAAAGTTCTGCGAAGTCTTCGCGGTTGTGATGCCCACCGCTTTCACCGAGCTCGGAAGCCGTCCAGCGGCCGTGTTCACGCGGTTCTGAATATCGACCGTCGCCAGGTCCGGATCGCGGTTCAGGTCAAACGTCGCGGTTACGATGCTGGTCCCATCGTTGCCGCTCGTGGAAGTGATGTACTTCATCCCCTCCGCGCCGTTGACCTGCTGTTCAATGGGAATCGTCACCGCGCTTTCCACCGTCTGCGCGCTCGCCCCAATGTAGACACTGGTCACGGCCACCTGCGGCGGCGCCAGATTCGGAAACTGCGAGATCGGCAACGTCGGTATCACCGCCGTGCCCGCCAGAAGAATCAGCAGCGCGCACACCGTGGCAAACACCGGACGTTGAATGAAAAAGTTAACCAGCATGAGGAATCCCGTATGCAACAGCTTGCGCCGCTGCCTGTTCAGCTACTTCGTTGAATCACAACTGGTTGGAAAGCCGAGTGCCGGAACCCACTAGCTCATCGGAATTACCGGCGCCCCGTCCAGCAGAAACTGCGTTCCGGAGATAATGACCTTATCCCCAGGCTTAATGCCGTCCTGCACTTCGTAGTCATTGCCCACAGTCTGTCCGATGGTGAGCGGTTTCTGCCGCGCCACGAACGAGCCGCCGCCATTCTGCGACTCGGCCACGAACGCAAAATACTGTCCCGCCAGCCGCGACACCGCAAGGATCGGCACTTCCGGATTCTGATGCGTGCCCCACACCACGCGCGCCCGAATAAACTGCGATTGCCGCAACGCGTCGTTGCCATTGGCGATGCGCGCCTTCACCAGCACCGTCTGCGTGGTGTTATCGACCTGCGGAGAAATAAAACTAATCCGCGAATCCGCCAGCACCTTGCCATCACCCCCGACCACCTGCACCGGCAAACCCATCTTGAGCTGCGACGAGTGCTCGATCGGCACATACACGTAAGCTTCCAGGCTGCCCGGCTGGTCGACCGTCGTCAGCTGCGTCGAGGTCGTCACCCGATCGCCCACGCGCACCGGAATGTCCCCTACAATGCCGCTGCGCAGCGCGACCACTTTGTAGTAGTGCAGCTGCACTTCCTGCTCGCGCACATTGGCGTCGAGCGCCTCCATCTGCGCCTGCGCGGCGTCCAGGTTCGACTTCGCCTGGTCCATATCCTGCTTGCTGACGACTCCCGCGGCCGAGAGTCCCTGGGTACGCTCATATTGCTTCTTGGCCCAGATCAGGTTGGCCTCTTGCGCCGCCCGCGCGCTCTCCTGGCTCTTTACGGTGGCCTGCTGCTTCAGCGGATCGATCTCGATCAACGGCGCTCCCGCCTCCACCCGATCGCCCGAGTGCACGAAAATCTGCGTAATCTGCCCTTCGACCTGCGGCATGATCACCGCCGAGTCGCGCGATTTCAGAGTCGCCACATACTCGCTCGCGTCGTTCACCGGCACAGCCTTCGCCTCCAGCACCTTCACCGGCATCCCCATCGGACCGCCCGATTTAGGAGTCTGTGCCGCGTTGCTGGTACAGCCGACCGTGACCGCGCTGGCCGCCAAACCCGCAGCCAGCAAGCCCTTTACCACGAATTCTCGATAGATATTTGCCATATGCCGAAAACCGTTTCGTCTACGTTGTATTGGATCTGGAAAGCCCTGACCATCTATCACTTTTGACGTACAGCCCCGCCCTACGTTTAGCATTGATCTACAGATTCCCTAACTCCCGCCGGAGACGCAAAATAATACGGCCTTGCGGAGGTTTCCCCCGTGTCCCCCTGTGCGCTCTGTGGTTAAGATTCCCCTGGGGTCGGCCCCCTTCACGGTTTCAGCGTCAGAAAGGCCACACTGTAGCCGTTCAGGGTTATCGTCATCTGCGCCGCCGGCGTGGAGACCGTGTCCGTCGGACCGCTGCTCGCGCTGGTCGTTTTGTCGATCGTCACCAAGCTCGCGCTGGAGAACGTTCCCAGCGCGGACACATCCAGCAACACCGTCCGCTCCACTCCCGGACCGTTATTGTCGGTGGTTGGGTTGTTCACCCCATGATTCGCCACCATGATCACCACGCTGCCGTCGCCGTTGACCACGGGAAGCGTCTCCAACTCCGTGTCGTCGGTGGCTATGTACGATAGCAGTTTCGAACCGGCCGACGGAGGAAAGGATTGTGCCAGTTCGGAGTCCACCCAGTAGCTGAGTTGCAGCGCACCGGTATTGTAGTCAACTTCGCCGAACTGCTGGTCGGCGTCGTAATCCCAATGGTAGAGCGCCTGGATCCCCGCCTTGCCCAGCGCCGAAAAAACATACGGCCGCCACGCCGCAAAAAACGGGCTCGACCCGCGCAGATCAGTGACAAACGGAGTGCCATTGCAAGCGCTGATGCCGTTCCCCGCATCGTAATCCGCGTTGACGTTATTCTCCGTCACCCACACCGGCACGCCCGCCAGCGCCGGATTCTCAGCCATGTCCGAATATAAGAGCTGCACGTCAGTGACAAAGTTGAAGTTCCCGTTGGTACTCGTCGCAACCGACGCAAAGATGGCCGCATCATCGGTAGTCTGGTCGCAGGTCGAATAAAAGTGCGTAGCCAACACGTCAACGTGCGCGGTCACGCCTCTTACAAATGTCGGAACGAACGCATCGACCTGCCCGTAGAAATCCGCCAGCTCCAGCGCCGCGAACTTGATATGCGAATCGGTCAGTTGCATCGCCGGAACCAGCGTGTTGTACATCGCCACATACTCGGCCGGGTCGTTATTCATCTTGTTGTTAATGTTCGGCTCGTTATAAATGCCCCAATAGGTGACCTTGTAACCCTGCGAATACGCGGGCGAAACGTATAGCGTGCTGTTCGCCGTGAACCCTCCCATGTTGTAATACTGCACCAGGTTCTGAGCGTACGCGGCAAACTGCCCATCCTGAAATGTTGGATCCAGAAAGCTCTGGCTGCTGTCGTTGTTCTGGTACAGGAACGGCGGCGCCTTCGCAATCTGAAACTCCGGACTGTGATCGCCCACGCCCAGCACTGGCTGCGTAATCGCGTCCAGAACGGAAAAATTCCAGGCCGTCGAAGCCGTTCCCGCCGCGCCCTGCGGCACCCCCTGCGAAATTCCCTGCAGCCGAATATGGTTCGGCCCCAGATTGTTCAGGTCAGGAATCGTGCTGGCCTGCGGATTCAGAGTGAAAAACTGATCGTCCCACTCCGCTGGCTGAAACGACGTCGACATAGCCACACTGAAGGCCGCATGCCCGCCGCTCTCGAACACCACT
>JBEKWZ010000106.1:0-7977 GCA_049512555.1 Candidatus Sulfotelmatobacter sp.
GCCGCCTCTCCAAGACTGACCTTGTTGAAGCGGCGCAGAACCCGCTCCGGTTTCTCCCGTGCAATGTAGATACAAATATTGGTGTCCAGCAGATAGCGGGGATCCACGGTCTACAGCCCCTTCCGTTTTTCGGGTCGTTCGTTCTCGCGGCCCGGCAGGTCGAAGTCATCGGGCAGAGAGGTGAGCAGTTCGAACGCCCTCACCAGGTTCTTGTCCTTTTCGCGAAGGACAACTTCGTCGCCGCGGCGGAAGATTTCCACTTCCTCGCTTTTGAAACGGAATTGTTTCGGCAGCCGGACCGCCTGGCTGTTGCCGGAGCGAAATACGCGAGCCGTGCCCATGGATTAACCTCCTCCGTATATACATTAAGTATATACATTGAGCGAGCGCGGTGCAAGGGGTCGGGTTCTCGGCACCGACTGCTGATCTGTGACCGCGGTCACTGATGGCGGTTCGCCTGGGCGGTAGGCTGGGATTGTCAGTCACCTGCCACCACGACAGGTTTCGAGGTGACGCCATGGTACTCACAATCGTGGCTTTCTGCGCAGCGGGAGCAATTCTTCTCTTCGGTCTAGGCATCTACGCCGAGTTTCAGGAACTGCGGATGCATGCGGGGCACCGGTTCGATGCCAATGCTTCGCACCAGAGAAAGCCGGGATCGAAGTAGACGCTGGTCTGAAATATTCGTGGTCATCGTAGACCGCGCTGGATCATGGTGGAATCGGCGTAAGCGCCCGCCGGACCCTGCCTGCTTATTTGCTAGTAAACATAGGTTCTTGAGAGTAGTCTGAAAGTGTCTCTTCCAGCATCTTTCCGCCGGGCCCGAGTCGGGTAACGGTTCCTTGCGAAATCAGACAGCGTTTGCGCTGCGCAGGGAGCCATCATGGCGAAAAGGACCAGTGTCTCTTCCCGGGTTGTAAAGTCCCCAACCGATGGCGACGGGAATTCGGTTGCCAACAGTATTCTCCTCGGTCTCTCCTCCAAAGAGTGCAGCCAGATCCTGCCCAGGCTGGAGTTCGTGCGGCTGATGCTGCATCAGGTGCTGCACGAGGCCGGAGAAACCATCAAATCTGGCTATTTTGTGAACTCGGGGATGATGTCCATTCTGGCGGTTCAGCCAGACGGAAAAACGGTGGAAGTCGGACTTATTGGCAGGGAGGGGTTTGCCGGTTTGCCGTTGATCGTGGGATACACCAGCGGCCCCACCAGAGTGATGACTCAAGCCGATGGCACCGCGTATCGATGCGAAGCTGAGACGCTCAAGCAATTAATTCAACAGTTTCCCGAATTGGGAAAGCGGCTGCATCGCTTTGCCTACCAACTGGCCATGCAGAGTACACAAATCGCCGCCTGCAATCGATTGCATGACGTCGTATCGAGATTAGCCAGATGGATCCTGATGACCCAGGACCGGGTTCGCTCTGACATGCTTCCCCTGACCCAGGAATTCCTGGGTCAGATGCTGGGAACGCGCCGCTCCAGTGTGACGGTGGCCGCCGGCGTCTTGCAGAAGGCGAGGCTGATTGCTTACACCCGGGGAAGTGTCACCATCCTGAACCGCGAGGCGCTTGAAGAGACCGCGTGCGACTGCTATGGAATTGTGCATCAGCAACTCAAAAGCTGGGAAGCGGAAACGAATTGAAATGTCCGGAAGCGCACAGATATTCGTCGTGCAAAGCACCGACAAGTCAAAGCCTTTCTGCTTATCTTAAGCGCAGCTTAAGAATACTCACCTGCCGGCTCCCAGGTTGACGTGGCATGCGGAGCCGCTGACAGGAGTTCGCCCATGGCGCCGAAAGACCTTTTCCGTCCCTCCGAAGGAGGGCTTTCAGTCTGGCAGCGTACCTATCAAGCGGCGTTAAAGGAAGCCGACACCATCAAGCTTTTCAAACTGGTGGAAGTCGCCGAGGCTGAGGTTCGCACCCGCCAGTCGGAATTAGAAGGAAGCCTTGACCACCATTCCGAAAGACAAGCCCTTCAAGAAGCTGTGGCCTCTTTGCTGGTCGTGAAAAGAGACCGCCTGAAATACACGCAGCAGTATTTTCCGCAGTAGACCACTCTCAGTGGCCGCGATGTGGAGCGCGCGTGGTGGTATAGTGGTCTGACCGCCCGCGTTTGGCTCCCACAGTTGCATCGGAAGCGGAAATCAATTTCCAATTAGCGCGGAACCGAAGCGGGCGCGAAGCCGCGTCCGATTTCTGACTCGGAAGAGGGAACTGCCATCATGGCTATTGCGACGATTAATCCTGCCACGGGAGAAGTGATTAAGACCTTCCAGCCACTTTCGGAAGCTGAAATCGAAAAGAAGCTGCAGCTCGCTGTGAGCACCTTCAAAGCTGAACGCAAGACTCCGTTCGCCGTGCGCGCTCAGCGCATGCTGAAGGCGGCTGAGATCCTGGAGCGCGACAAAGAAAAGTTCGCCCACCTGATGACGCTCGAAATGGGCAAGCCCTACAAGGCGGCCGTGGCCGAGGCGGTGAAGTGCACTACAGCCTGCCGCTACTACGCCGAAAATGCGGCGCACTTTCTGGCCGACGAACCGGTCGAGGTGGGAGCGAAGAAGAGTTTTATCCGCTATCTGCCGATCGGGCCAGTTCTGGCGGTGATGCCGTGGAATTTTCCTTTCTGGCAGGTGATCCGGTTTGCCGCTCCGGCGCTGATGGCCGGCAACGTTGGACTGCTGAAGCATGCCTCGAACGTGCCGCAGTGCGCGCTGGCGATCGAAGATATCTTTCTGGAGGCTGGGTTTCCTGCAGGCGCGTTTCAGACCTTGCTGATCGGCTCGGGCCAGGTGGACGCGCTGTTGAACGATCCGCGGGTTGTGGCCGCGACGCTGACGGGCAGTGAACAGGCCGGGATTCAGGTGGGCATCGGAGCGGCCAGGCGAATCAAGAAAGTTGTGCTGGAGCTGGGCGGAAGCGATCCGTTCATCGTGATGCCCTCAGCTGATCTGGATACGGCGGTGAAGACGGCGGTGGAGGCGCGCATCCTCAACAACGGGCAATCCTGCATCGCGGCCAAGCGCTTCATCGTGGCCGAGCCGATTGCGGCCGAGTTTGAAAAAAAGTTTGTCGCCCGCATGGAGAGCCTGCGGGTGGGCGATCCCTTTGACGAGAAAACCGAGCTGGGGCCGCTGGCCACGGCCGATGCGGTGACTACGCTCGACGCCGACGTGCAGAAGACGGTGCAGGCGGGAGCGAAACTGCTCACCGGCGGGCATCCGCTGCGGCGCCAGGGAAATTATTATGCTCCGACGGTGTTGACCAACATTCCGAAGAACTCGCCGGCGTATGGCGAGGAATTCTTTGGTCCCGTGGCCTCAATTTTCCGGGTGAAGGATCAGGATGAGGCGATCCGCATTGCCAACGACGTGCGCTTCGGCTTGGGCGCGAGCGCCTGGACGAACGACGACCAGGAGCGCGAGCGCTTCATCAACGAACTCGAGGCGGGGATGGTGTTCATCAACAAGATGGTCGCGTCCGATCCGCGCATTCCGTTCGGAGGCGTGAAGCAGTCGGGGCACGGACGCGAGCTGGGGGCCATCGGCATCCGCGAATTCGTGAATGCGAAAACGGTGTGGGTGGCGTAGGCAGCGATTGCTAATTTACTCACTATTCTCAATGAGTGCTAACGCCCTGGTTTCGCCAATTGACGAGGCTACGGCAAAAACGTGCTCCGGGATCCTGTGATAGCCTAATCGTCCGGGAGCAGGAATGGAGATTCCGACTTGCTCCAGGAGTCCAGGATGACCTCTACAAAAGATGTTCTCGATCATCGTCTGAAGTGTTTCGGCGAAGGCGACCTTGAAGGCATCCTCGCCGATTACTCACGGGACGCGCTATTATTCATGCCGACCGGACTAATCAAAGGCGTGGATGCGATCACCCCCGTGTTCCAGCACATAGTTTCAGAGTTTACACAGCCTGGCACTCAGTTCGCCTTGCACCAGCGGTGCGTCGAAGGTGACTACGCCTACATTCGCTGGACTGCAGAAACCCTAGATAACGTATACGACGCTGGGACCGACACGTTTGTAATGCGAAACGGGAAAATCGTAGCGCATTCCTTCTCTGCGAAGATTACCCCAAAGCGCTGAAGCAACTCAAAACCGCCCGAGCTTCGCCGCGCTCCCTTGCCGATGTCAATAATGGGTATTGGCCTTCACAGAGGCTTTCGTGTTCCCAGAACGCAAGTCGCCCGACTGGACCAGTATTTGAGCCGTGATGACCACAGTTCATTCATGTGTCTTGCGGCATTGTACCCTTGCATGTGACGTAACGTCGCGATAGCACTCATTGACGACCGTTTAAGTCTGCCTAGACTGCGGGAACACTCATCCTCGGTCCCGGGAGGAGGAAGCCATCCAGGCGCAGAATTGGCTCGGGCATTTCCTCAGCTGGTTAATCTTACCGGCTTGTTTCGGGAGGGTGGCTGCCCACGGCTGCAGCGGCTGCCTGCTCTTTCGCCAGCAATTCTTTCCACGGACATTCATCAAGGGCGAAGCGGTGAACCGCCGCTTGTACCTTTTGCGCGGACCCGCTGTGGCGAACCCAGACCACACGGTAGCGCGCCTTCTTGCCGGCGTAGAGGATTCCAATCACATCTCCGGAGCGGAGCTCGGCATCGAGCCCCGACAATAAAGCTCCGCTGAGGCTGATGTCGCGGGCATGGGCCTCCTGCAGAAAGCGTTCGCCGCGGGTGTCAACGCCCCAGACCATAAGTGGAATGTCCGTGCTGACGCGCGGCTCGCGGCGGCGGTCATTAGCACCTTGGTGGTCAGTGCGGCGGTCACTCGCGCTGCCGTCGATCTTGTGGGGATGCTCCATGCCGGACTCTTCACCGTAATGGCGAACTGGTGAGGTGTAAAGATTGTGCGGAAGGATGGGAGAACGAAGGTCGGGGGATGCAGTCTCGTTTTGGGACGACTCGAAACGGGAACCTCAGACCGCCTGGACAAAACTCAAAAGCGCTCGTACGCGGTGTGGCTTATTGCTTTCAATGTTGGGTACCGCGCAATGCAAGTGGTGCTAACCGGCTATGGTGGCAAGGTGCGTGGGAAGAGGGGATGCTTCGTTTTGGGTGAAACATCCCGTCTTTGCCCACGATGTGTTTGTCGCTTCGCCTTAAGCGAGAACCGCAAATCCATTTCTCACTGCAGGAAAGTAAACCAGCGCCAGCCACTGGGTGCCGAATTACGATAAGGAGAACTAGCCAGTGTGGTGACGCGCCATTTGCCAGGCTGCGCGCCAACAAAGCTGAAAGTGTAATCGGACGTTAACGGGTCCGTTATAGTGACGGCCGGGTAACTCACGCAATCAATCTCACCCGCCTGGCAGTATGCTATCTCCAGATAGTAGCCCGTCGCCGCAGGTACCATTTTCCACGACAGGGTGATGGTCCGCGGGTACTGGTCGAAAACTACGTTAGCAGCGGGATTTGTCAGAATGGGCGTCTCCATTTGAGGCGTCGTGTTGTACGAAAACGTCCACCACGCACTGGGGGCCGAGTAGCTCGTTCCATCGAACGCAGTCACCCGCCAACGGCCTTTTTGGTCGCCAACAAAAGCGAACGTGTAGAAGCTATTGTCGTTGCCAGTTACGGTGACTTCTGGGTAGGCAACCCAGGTAGTGCCAGACAAGAAGGCGGACTCCACCAGATACGAGACCGCACTGGCCACCGGGTTCCATATCAGTGTGGTAGTACGAGGGTAGTGGTAGAGCGCCGCCCCGTTTACTGGCGACACCAAAACGGGCGTTCCCCATGGCGTGGTTTCTGGTTGCGCGGCTTGGACAATCTGATCCGGTTGCTTGGTTTCGACGATTCTTTGCAGTCCAAATTGCTCAACGCTGGCTGATTCGTGGGCAGGTAACGCTTCCGGCGCCGCCGTTTGACCTTGAGCAGACGGAACCAGAGTGCAAAGGGCGCCGGCCAGGACCGCGAGCATTGCTACCTGAAGAACATCTTTTCTTAGCTTCGTCATGCCTTTCATGTTGCCTCCAATTGAATTGAGCTGCGCTCGTTCGGGAAAGAAGTGTGAGTCGTTACTTCCAGGTGGTGTGCCGCCTACAGCGGGGGTGCTCTTCGGGGAGATGAGAAAATTGACTTCAGGCAGACTTCTTTGGTCGCCAGTGGAACTCGATGACTTGCCCCCGTTGCCGCTGGGGAATCCATTTCACGCGCTTCGAGAACTTAGCCGGCACGTAAAACGCAATTACTTTTGCCATGGGTCAATTCCTACAGGGATTCTGTTCTTCTGTCGTACTGCCTTGCCACCGCACCCCGTCCGGCATCACAATTTCGCCTCCACAACTATGGTGCCAATCGGAGCAAAATCGTTTCACCCTCGATTCATCAAGCCGCTTTCCAGCGTCTCAGATGCGATCGGCGAATGGCCCACTCAAGCCTGCTTTTGGTTTGAGTGGGGATATTCACACGTCACGGACATGGTCCGGAAACGAACTTATGTTGTCCTCATGCGACGGGGAGTAAGGCGTTTTCAACAAAGTCGCGAGAGTCATTTCATTTCTATCTGCTGTTACCATCGCCGTCGTTTGCTTAGCAGCAACGAAAGCCGAAGAATCTCCGAGCCGGCCTGGGAGCGGGTGTGGCGCAGTTATGGGCTTCAGGTTTGCGAGTCCGTAGTCGCGCTCAGCGAGCGGCGGCGGGGTGGTTCAGTGATCGAAATTACCCACTCAAGCCAAAGGGCAGCTTGAGTGGGCCGCCCGTCCCGTTAGTGGCTACTTTCTTAGCGTCGGCACTTTCAGCACGGATTGCTGCTTTGCGATGAGCGACTGCACACCTTGTTTGGCGAAGGCGATCATCTTGGCCAGTTGCTGGTCGTCGAAGACCTGGTGTTCGGCGGTGGCTTGGACTTCGACCAACTTTTGGCCGGCGGTCATGACGAAGTTCATGTCGACGTCGGCGCGGGAGTCTTCTTCGTAGCAGAGATCGAGCAGAATTTCTCCGTCCACAATTCCTACGCTTACGGCGGCGACAAAATCTTTGAGCGGAACTGCGGGCAGGGTGCCCGCGTCCACCAACTTTTCCAGAGCCAGGCCGAGGGCGACGAATGCGCCGGTGATGGAAGCGGTGCGCGTGCCGCCGTCGGCCTGGATGACGTCGCAATCGATCCAGATGGTGCGCTCGCCGAGCCGGGTGAGGTCGGTGACGGCGCGCAACGACCGGCCGATCAGGCGCTGGATTTCGTGGGTGCGTCCGCTGGCGCGGCCTTTGGTGACCTCGCGCGGAGTGCGGGTGAGAGTGGCGCGCGGCAGCATGCTGTATTCGCTGGAAATCCATCCTTTGCCCGAGTTGCGCATGAACGCGGGGACGGTTTCTTCGATCGACGCGGTGCAGATGACGCGGGTGTTGCCTACCTCAATGAGCACGGAACCTTCGGCCGTGGAGATAAATTCGGGCGTGAGGACTACGGGGCGAAGCTGGTCGGGCGAGCGATTGTCGGAGCGGTAGAACATGATCGGGGATTGTAAATGATGGCTTCCCTGGGGGATTGTGGCGGCGGGAAATGGCTTCAACATTTTTTTCGTCGCTCTTTGTAAAATACTCATGGGTAAGGGTTTGCGGGCGAGGGGTAGGGGGAATCCGGGCCAAAATATTGGACTGTAAGGAGTTGCGTCTAAAATATTATGGAATAAGGACTTAGCTCCGTGCGCGCGTGCGCGGAGGTACTGCGGAGGCTGCTGGTGGAAAACGGGAGGGGAAGGCTTTGGTGCACATCTCCAGCTTGCGCTCTCGAGAATTCTCGGTAAAGGTTGTTCGTCACAGGATGGGGGAATATTTCTGTGGAAGGCTGTGGAAAAAGACTCGTGCCAGCGGGATTTTGAGTGTAATCGCCTGATTTCAACACCTAGCAATCTTGTCAGAAACCAACCTTCCCTAGACCAACGACACCTAATACTCGCGCAGACTGCGGGTTCACTGTGGTCCCAAGGAGTATCTTTCCATGCAAAGCCGCTT
>JBEKWZ010000107.1:0-7891 GCA_049512555.1 Candidatus Sulfotelmatobacter sp.
GATGTGTTACGTAGTACCCAAGGCGAAGAAACCGTGCACTTTAGGCAAGGGATTCTATAGTAACGGACGCCTATTTTGGGGTATACTAATCGCATTGCGAGAATCCGGACGGGGTTCTCCTGGGTGTGAGAGCGGCGCGTTCCGCAGGAGACTGCACGCGCTGCCGTTTCCAAAGGAGCCAGGCTGCAATTTATGAAACGACTGCCGATCGCGTGCTTGGCGTTGGCCGGCTTCGGCTGGTTGCCGGCGGGCGTTTGTTCCCAGAATTGTTCGGGGCTTCCGACGACGTTCAACGGGAACGAGTTTCCCAAGGGCAACTTTCTGAGCAATTTCAATAACGAGTGTTATCTGATCTCCTTCTCCAGTGGAAACGGAGGGACCAGCGAGGCGGGCGATCTCAACAGCATATATAACAAGCTCTTTTTTAATATCAACCTGCCCGGCATAGCGGCCCCGAACATACCGCCCTACGAGCTCATTATTCTGGGATAGTTTCCGAACTCGCGCTACTTCTCGCTCGGGCTGTACGACAACCATTCGGCTATTACGCAGAATCTGACAGACGTGAACATAGTGCCTCTGACCTCCAACGATATCAATCCGTATGAACCGGGGGTGTCTTTTGTGAGCGGGCAGCACTACGGCGCGGCTATCCATCTGGGCGGGACTCCCGGCACGCAACAAAAGGGTTGTATGATGACCGGGTATAACATTGAAACCAACGCGATGGATGGCACCGAACGGCATCCATACATAAACTGGAACCTGGAGGCGCCGTTTATTCAGGCAGGCAATGGCGTTCACGATGTCGACACGCCGACGCACTCTAATCCGAACAATGCGGGAGTCGTCATTATCCGAAGCTATCTGGATCTTACCGCTGCGACTTCAGCCACCCTGCCGCATGTAATTGTGCGCGACGTGGCCTCCGGTTGCGCGTATCCAGCGGCATACGTAATGGGCACGATGAACGTTGTGACGGCCGACTCGGGCACGGGCAACACCTGGCAGGATCAGGCGCAGGTTCAAGAGCATAGTGTTTTTGCAAACTGGCAAGCGACTCAATGCTGGGGAGTGATACACCCGTACAGCGACGTTCAGTGGCTGCGCCAAAACGAGTATACGGCCGGCGCGAATCCGGATGCCGCCTACCTGATTGCGAATATACCGGCCGGCCTGCCGCAAACTCTTTTTAATGCGGGTGAAGTATTCCTGATCCAATTTCGAGTGCCCACCACACCGCCCACGCCGTGTGTAAACGGCTGTTCGCGCTCGGGGAACGAGCAGATGCGCTATATGAGCGTTTCGTTCCAGACCCCTGGGGCAAATACGCTGGCAAGCCTTCCGGACAGTTGCCCGCCGAGCCCGCTGGCCCCATGCACACCTTTGGTCCAGGACGCCTATGGCAATGTGAACCTGGTGGTAGGTACGGGTGTGCCTCAACCACCCCAAGTGACGGCGGCGAACGGCTACACATGGTTGGATCTGTCCAAAATCCCGAACTACCTGCAATTGAACGAAATCGCCATACGGCACATTCTGCCGAGCAGTTGGTTCGACTGCGGCACCCAGGTGGTTCCGTTTAAAACCGGAGAGGCCACTGGCGGGAACAACGGCCTGATGGGCCTTTACTCGCCGTGGCTCACCGAACCATTAGCGACGAGTCTGCCGACGCCCGCCAGCCCGATCGCCTGCACCAAGTACGCTCCCAACTGCGCCGCCTGCGATACCTATCCGATTGGTCCGCCGGCGCAGACCAGTCCGACGAACCAAACTTGCTCGGTTCAGATTCCCAATCAGGCCATGATTACCAAGGTCGTCACGCAATGCGCCGCGACTACTGGGGGCTGCGACGAGGTGGTGGTGCAGCCCAACCCGCCCCTGAGCATCGTCGGCCAGGGCTTCGGCAGTTTTCCGTTAGGAATTCCTTATGCCGGCACTTCGAACTTTCTGCAAATTACAGACGAAACGCAAGGTTGGAGCGCGGGCTACACCGGGAATCCATGTACTGTGTCTATTGGCGAATGGTCCGACGGCCTGATCGCGCTGGTGGCGAACGTCAATCAAAACGGAGCGTGTCCCATGGCGGCAGGGGACACGCTCAACATCACGGTCTGGAATCAGCAAACGGGACGGACCAATTCGCTGTCCGTCAATGTTAGTGCTTCGAGCGGCGGCGCCGGTACGCGCAAGCCGTAGACGAGCGGCGTCCGCCTGGGCAGGCCGATTCCGCTCGCCCCGCCACACGAGCAGCGTTCCGCACGCTGGGAAAAGCCGGTTATCCCGCCGAGGGCGCCGGATGCGCCTTGCGCCCGCCGACATCTCCCAGCAGGCCGAACGACAAGCTGCGTATATCGGATGGCGCGGACGTCAACAGCCAAGCCAGCGTCTTCACCGAGACGATGAATGTTCCGGCGTTGATGAAATGCCAATCGGGGTCTCCCAGATGATTGGCGGCCGGTGAGAACTTGGCGTTGCGGATCAGGTTGAAGATGTACTTGGAGGCTTCCTTCGGATCGGTCGTGCCGGCTTCCACTTCGTCCATTTTGGCCACCGCGGCATCCAGAAGCTCGCCGAAACCCTTGTGCTGGCTGTAGAACAGGCCCATGGGTTCTTCGGCATCCGGAAGAATGGAGTCGTCGTGGCTCTTCAAGTATCGCCGGTAGATGCTGGCCAGTTTCAGGTCGCCCAAGCCGACTCCCAGGGCCCACACACGGAACCAGGCGTTCCATAGATCGAAGTCCCGGAACGATGTATAGGCGCCGAAGACCAGGCGGTCGTTGTTCCGCAGATTGGCTTCGTGAACGCGGGAGATATATTCGAAACGCTCGGCCCGGAAGTCGTTTTCTTTGATGGCTGGCAGCAGCCGCGCGGCGAGCGCGTTGATGACTTCCACCGAAGAAGCCAGACCGCGGGAGAATAGCGCGTCCAGAAAGCCGCTGCCGGCGCCTCCCGCCATAACCGCCCAGCGATCGCCCACAGTTTGCTTGAGGGAACCTTGCAGGCGGTCTGACGATACCCAGTCGCGCACCAGTTTGGCATCCTTGAACTGCTCTTTGATGCTGGGGAACTTGTCCAGGAACTGGCGCCATTCCTCGTCCGGCGTGGTGTCCATGGGTTTGGGGAATTTGCGGATATCGAAGCTCAACCCCACGCTGACGCATTTGTTGGCGGATCCTTCGCGGTTATCGAACGGGATTACCCATAGCCACCCGCCGTCGAAGATGTGATGGCAGGTGCCCTGATACCAACGGCGAGGCCCCTTGGGCACGCCGTTCGGCAGGTTCAAATCGTCGTAGGGTTTCACGTCGATCATGTGCGTGAACAGGCAGCGGGTCTGCAACCGGACACGCGGCGGATTGTCGCGCAGGTTCCACTGGCGGGCGAGCACGTGCCCGCCGCCGGAGGCGTCGGCGACGAACTTGGCGCGGATGGTCTCGCCTTTCTCGGTCGTGAGCGTCACGCCCTGCGCATCCGTCTCGACGGTCTTGACGCGCGTGTTGTACTTGACCGTGGCGCCGTGATGGATGGCCGTGTAGGTCAAATATTGATCGGTATCCTGGCGGAACAGGTGGGCTTCGTAGCCTTCCCGATACGGCGGGATCACCAATTGGGTGGCCTCTTCCGGCCGCTGGTGCTCGCCGGCGCGGTGAAGGATGAAACCGAAATTCTTCTTGACGCCGAAATGGTTGGACACGTGCGTATGGAGGAGTTCGCCGGAATTGAACTCGGTCTTGAACTCGGGGACTCCAAATCGTTCCGCCATGATCTTGATCATGCGGAAGGTGTGCCGTACGGTGGATTCGCCGAGGGCGAAACGGGGATGCGAGCCGGCGTCGACGATCACCACTTTGGCGCCTTTGTAGGCCAAAATGGTTCCCAGCATGCCGCCTTCGAAACCCGCGCCCAGAATGGCTACATCGTATTGGTCGTTCATCTGCAAGTAAAGTTCCCTTTCCGTTTAGAGTGTTACACGATTATACCCAGCCGGAAGGCCCTCGCACCAGTGCTTTCGGTACTGCGTTTTCCTGCGGGGAGAAGACGGGGGGGGCACCGGATCGAGGGGCCTGGAAACGCTGAATCCGCGAGGCTCATGCGCTGGCCGGAGGCTCGGAGGCGATCTCGGCGTGGATGTGTCGAACCTGGGCCTCCAGTTCGGGAAGATCCTTTTGAGTCATCAGGCTGGTTCCCGCCCGCCACGTTACGAGCAAATCGGCGGGCTTCGCCGCGCGCCACCGATCCGATTAACCGCACCTGGATTGCGCCATGCGCCGCGGCAACGCGAAGGATCGTCTCACGCTGCTTTCGAATTGTCTCGCCAATGGCTGTGCTGGCCACAAAGTCTCCGTCCCTGATTGGAGTATACCGCCGGACCGCCCGCGTGATTGACTTGATGCCATCCCCAACAGCACGAATCCGGGGCCCGGCGCCTCAGTATCCCTCGACCTTGACCTCAAGCTCCGGACGCGCATGTCCGCACTGCGCCCAAAGGGCTGTTATCAACTGGCAACGGGCCTGAAGCTCGCGTTCCAGCTCGGTTAGGCCCACGGGCGGCAGGCCCGGCACCAAAACCCACATTGCGAACCACTGTTTCCAGCACCACTTGACACGCACGAACGCCAACCCAGCATCGTGCAGTTTGGCCCTGAGTCCGTGGTAGCCGTTTTCCACTCCATCCCTCGCGGCACCCGCCAAATCGTCGATAGCCTCTCGTTGATGCCGCCTTCCCCAAGTCCAGAACAAAATGAGAGAAGGCGCTTTAGCCCCGCGCTGAATGAGAGTGTCAAAAATGCGGCCGTACCGATCACGCCGCGCTTGATCCGCCGGGCTCAGCCAGATCGCAAAAGGATCGAGCAGGATCAAGTCCCGCGTTCCCCATCGGGCGATTTCTCGCTCGATGTGCATTTCGCCGTCAAACTTCATCGCCGTGTCCTCATCGGACAAGACGGTCCTGCAAAATTCTCCGCTGAGTGCCCGCGAGGGGAACCGCGCACCCGACGGGTTGGAGTGAGTGGAGGCAGGAAAGCAGAGACCGGGGATCGTGGTCGCTAGGGATGTGATAAATCCCACTGCCCGCGTGGCATTCTCGCAACCGCACGCCGCTGCTCCAGGGTTCGCTCTACAGAAGGAAGTCTAACGTTGCCAGATAGACGGTGTGCTTCACCAGATCACCTCCGTTCCCAGCGTTCTTGTTCTGTTTATCCGGGTCGTCCATGGGCTTAAAGTCCATGTTTAATCCTCCCACGGGGAGCAGATCCGGAAACGGGAGTGCCCCATGAATCTAACGAGTTGAGCTTTAAGCCTTCTTTTTCTCTTCGTACCTCTCGCGCCACATCCAGTCCCAGTGACAATCGACAGTCTCACCATTGGGGCCCCTGACGACCTGCGGCAGGAGCGCTCTCCCGAATCATCCGGCGAGAGCTGGCGCACCCGCACCATCGTTGTCACCGTCGGGTCTAACGACTGAGCCCAGGCATGGGCTACATGCTTCTCCGACCTAGGGTCCGAGGGGGGCAGTAACACGTGAACGCGTCGGTAGAATGGCTCACTTGCTACGGCCTCGACCGCTCTCATGAAATCCAGATCCTGTGTTAGCAGGACGGCTTCGTCGTATCCTGGACTCCAGCGCCAGCCCCCTCTCCGGGTGGGGTCCGGTTCAATCCGGCTACAGTCTTTGACCATATGAGATGCTAGAGCGACATCTGTCATCTTCTCGCGCCACTTCTTTCCACTGTTTCTAATTGACTCTTCGACTTCTTCGTAGATTCCACGGTACTCACCCTGTATGATTTCGCATCCTGTAAACTCGAGTGCCCGCCACCATAAGCGCTGTTTAGTGCGGAGCTTATCGGGGTTGGGCTTATCGTCAGACGTGAAAAATTTCACCGTGACGTTTGCCTTCGGGTTCTCGGTCTGTTGCTGAGCGAGCAGCTTGAAATCGCACCAGCCGTAGCCTCTTATGTCAGCCCTCTTCAGAGACCCGTACATGTTCCAGCCGTCAACGTACATGGCCAGATGCATTGTCCTTTTCCCTTACCGCGCCGCGAACTCCGCCACACCCCGCCGCATGTTCTCCAGCAGGCTGTAATTCAGATTTACATTGCCGCCCTTCCCGGTTCCCAGGTGAATCGACGGCTTATTGTCTCCGTGGAAATCGGTGCCGCCGGTTTCGATCAATTGGAACTGGGCGGCCAACTCCTTGTACAGAGCCGTGTCTTCCGGGCCGTGTTCGCTGTGGTAGACCTCCAACCCCTGCAGGCCGTTGTCGATGAGCACGCGCAGCAGCTTTTCAAGCGAGGCGCGATCGCGCTCCGGCAACCGCACGGGATGCGCCAGCGAGGGCATGCCGCCGCCCTCGCGGATGCGCCGCACGCCTTCCACCAATTCCGGCTCTTCGCGCTCCACCGAAGCCGAAGCATTATCCGCCAGATACTTGTCAAAGGCTTCCTGATTGGTTTTCACATAGCCTTTCTTCAGCAGAATCTTGGCGAAGTGCGGACGGCCGGTGAGGTGCTTGCCCAGCACCTGCACTTCCTCCAGCGTAATCTCGACGCCGAGCGAATTCAGCTTGGCAATCAGCTTGCGGTTGCGCTCGCGGCGGCTATCCTGGTGGCCCTTGATCCACTGCCGGAATCCCGCCGAGGCGGGCTCTTGCAGGAAATAGCCGAGCAGATGCACAGAGGGCGGGCGCGACCCATCCGGCGGCGGATCGGGGCGCGTGCTCAGCTCGATGCCGCAAATCAATTCCAGGTCCACCGCGGCGGCCAGCGGCACGGCGGTGTCGTAGCCATCCAGCGTATCGTGGTCGGTGATGCCCAAGGCTTCCAGGCCCATGGCCTTCGCGTCGTCGACCAGTTGCGCGGGCGACGCTGAACCGTCGGAACGGTCGGTGTGTGTGTGTAGATCAATCATGGATTTTAGAAAGGGTTTCCGCCGCGTGGTGGGATTTGGCGCGTTCGCCGATGCCGGCGTCCAGGCCGCTGAGGCCGGTGGCCGGATGGCGCGGATGAGCCACCATGCGGACGACGATTTTTTCGTGAATGCGCTCGAACCATTCAAACGGGACGATGTTGCGCAGCGTCACCATCAGCTTCAACTTGAATCCCACCATGTAATGCAGGCGGGGATGGCGCGCCGTCAGGATTTTGTGCACCACCCCGGCGATGTCTTCGGCGGTGAATTTATTGGCGGCCAGCAGCTTGTCCACGATGGCTTCATGCTGGCAAAACCAGAAGTAGTAAGGGCTCGTTGGGTCTTGCGCGCGGCGCGCGCGATTGCGGTTGATCCCGAAGTGCGGAGTGTAGATCAGCCCCGGCTCGAGCACGGAAACCTGCACATTGAACAGCGCGCCTTCCTGGCGCAGGCATTCGCCCAGGCCCACCACGGCGAACTTGCCGGAGGAGTAGCCGGAGATGCTCATCTCTCCCATGCGGCCGGCAGCCGAAGCGGTGATGACGATCCGGCCGGAGCGGCGCGCGCGCATGTGGGGCAGCACGGCCTGGGTCAGCTCCATGATGCCGAAGACGTTGACGTCGTAGAGCTGCCGGATTTCCTGCATGCTGAGGTCCTCGAGGAAGCCGCGCAGTCCCATGCCGGCAAAGTGTACGACCGCGTCGATGCGGCCGGCTTCCCGGATAATGGTGTCCACCACGCGATCGATGTCGGCGCGGCGGGTCACGTTCATGCGCTGCGCAGAGACTTGCACGTTGCGGCGGGCGGCCTCTTGGCGCAACTCCTGCTCTTCGGCTTCGGTAAGAGCCGTCCCGTAGACGCGGAAATTGCGGGCGGCCAGGAACAAAGAGGATGCCAGCCCCAAGCCGGAGCCCGCGCCGGTGATCAGTACAATGGGTTTGTCGTCAGTCATTCACTCACACCGCCGATCACGCCGCGG
>JBEKWZ010000108.1:0-7885 GCA_049512555.1 Candidatus Sulfotelmatobacter sp.
GGCTGTTAATCAGAACCAGAGTAAACCCGCCACTCCACCCGCGCCGGGAAACGCCAACGCCATCCCTGCACCCCCGCAGAACGATCAGAATAAGCCACAGGATGCGCCGGCACCGGATAAGCCGACCCAAGATAAGCCAAGCCAGGATGAGCCAACCAGCAACCAGGGAGTCTTCGTCTTCCGCAAAGACGTGGACGAAGTCCTGCTGCACGCCTCTGTGGTCGACGATAAACAGCACCTCGTCACTAACCTCGATCGCGATGCCTTCACGGTCTATGAGGACGGGAAGCTGCAGAACATCGTTTCGTTTCACCACGTCGATATTCCGGTTTCGATGGGCATCGTCATTGACAACTCGGGATCGATGCGGGAGAAGCGGAACAAGGTGAACCAGGCGGCGCTGAACCTGGTGCGGTCGAGCAATCCGCAGGACGAAGTCTTCATCGTGAACTTTAACGACGAATATTATCTTGACCAGGACTACACCAACGATCTGCTGAAGATGAAAGAGGCGCTGGAAAAAATTGACCCCCGCGGAGGCACCGCGCTTTACGATGCGGTCGTGGCCTCGTCCGATCATCTGAGAAGGAACGCGCGTCTGGAGAAGAAAGTTTTGTTCGTGGTGACCGACGGCGAGGATAACGCCAGCACCATCGACCATCTGGAGCAGGTGGTGAAGCTACTGCAGGAAGAGAACGGCCCGTCGGTCTATGCCATCGGGCTTCTGGGGGATGAGGAGCATCCCAAGCGGGCAAGGAAAGCGCTGGAGATCATTGCGCAGCGCACGGGTGGGATCGCATTTTTTCCCAAGACGCTGAATGAAGTGGACGAGATCAGCCGGACCATCGCGCGCGACATTCGCAATCAATACGCCATCGGCTACAAGCCGACCAACCCGAGGGCCAATGGGGGCTTTCGCCAGATTCGCGTCGACGTCAAGGCCAAGGGACACGGGAAGATGACGGTGCGCACCAAGAGCGGATATTATGCGGGTGCGCAGCCTGCATCGGGCGGAGCGAAGTAAACTACTGAAGTAAACTACTGAAGTAAGCTACTCACGAATGCGGCCGCCTGGTTGCATTCCAGCATTCGAACGAAGTGCAACGGCGAGATTTTCTTGACCTTATAACTTTGACCACATAACTTTGACCACGAGCGATGCGCTGGAGGCATCGGAATGAACGAAATCGTGAACGCAGAATTCGATTGGGTAACGGAACGCTCGCTATGCTCGGCGGCGAGGGTGTTTGAACGTTTGGGCCTCGAGATTCAGCACGATGTGGACGTGCGCAATGCCATGCGTCCCGCGATCCCGCAGTTTGGTTTTGAATATGCATTTGAGATGGTGGGCGACGAGAAGAGCTTCGCCATTCATCTGCACGCTTATAAGGTGCACAAGTCTGTGACGTTCACGCTGACGGACGGGCATATCGAAGTGCGGGACGCCAATGACAAAACGTTCCAGGCGACCGTTGGGTTGAACGATGTGGGATCGTGCGTGTTATACGTCGACGGCAAGGAACGTAGTTCGTGGCATGTGCGAAAACTGGCGCTGGATGATCTTTTCTTCAGTTTTGTATAGAGCGCCAGGTTTCATTCTTCAGTGCGTGCCGAACGGCACGGCGACAATCAGAGTGGTCTTTCTCGGCGCCGCAACATAGGTCCACTGACGCACGGCTTTGATGGCTGATTCGCCCAGGATCGGATTGCCGCCCAGTAGAGACACGTTCTCGACGTTTCCTTGCGGTGAGATGACAACTTGCAGTCGCACAATCCCGCTGATGCCGAGCTGGCGCAGCGTCTCCGGGTATTCCGGTTGGACCTGGGTCAATAGAGCACGGCCAGAACGGCTGGTTTCGGTGACGACTTCGAGAACCTTCACGCCTTCGCTACTGGCAGAGGCGTCGACATATCCAATGGCGCCCCTGGTTTTGGCCACATGCGCCAGCACTTCGGCGTCAGAGTTGAAGGACTTCGGCATGGCAACCTTGCCGGTGAAAACAAGTGCGCCGTAACGACTCTGCAGCGATTCGTTGCTCTCCTTGAGAAATTCCCGCAGGAACGTTGCGTGGACTGCGCCCGCCCTCTCGAACACCGGCTCCACATGGGAGCCATCGCTGAGCGCATCGCGTTCGCCCAGGAAGACGCTTCTCAGTTCGCTGGCAGAAATCGAATCGGCTTTGACGCTGGGGTTAGCAACGATCTTGAGGTCGGCCGCGAACGAACACGGAACCAGACTCAAGGTCAGCGTGGTCAGAGCGAACGCGAGCAATGTATGTCGATGACGCATGTCAATTCGAAGCGAAGTCGTGAGCCTGAGGCTTAAGATCCCACAGCCTGAAACCGTGCCCGTTACGGAAGAACTTGAGGCTCGATTGTGTCGACATCGTAGTTCCACTCCGGTCGTTCCTTAGAAATCGTCTTTAGAAGTTGAACCCACCCTTTACCACCAGTGCATTGGTATTAGGTTTCAATCCCCGCGGATTGTTTACCAGATAGAAGCCGTCCGGGAGGTCGCCCGGAAGACCGATTCCAGCCATGAAGTGACCCTCGATCTTCAAGCTGAAGAAGCGGTTTATATCGACCCGCCCGGTAACAACTTTGTCGTTGAGGTGGCCAGTGCCGGCGGGCTCAACGTCCGCTAACGGAAAACCAATCCAGTAATGCGAGTAGTAGGAGGCCAGTTGCACACGTTTCACGATGCGATACGCCCCGCCTACATAGCAGGCGTGAATATTCACCTGGAATTCGCTGACGTTCTTGACTCCGTTATCGTCCCATGCGCGGCGAAACTCCGCGTCGATCAGCAGTTTCTTCCAGATGTATTCACCGTAAAACTGGTTTGTCCAATCCGCATTATCGGAAGCTCGGATCGGGATCGGACCGGTGGGAAGGTTTACAGTGTACAAAGTGGTGTAGTCTTGATTCTCGCGGGATGCGCCGACCAGCAGGCCTTTGAGGGGAGTCTGCCAGCGCAGGTCGCCCCCATATTGCAGGCCGGCGAGGCTGCCGAAAGTAATGCCGTCACTCTCGAACAGATAGGCGTATCCGCTGTGGGAACTCACGCTGTGGTGACCGCCATAAGCCGTGTACGAGAGCGTGCCGTATTTCGCGCCCAGGGAGATGTCGCCAAAAACATCGCCGCCGTCGTGTGCCAGCGTGGTGTCACGCAGGTCGAGGGGATAGATGCTCTGCGGGAGCAAGGCATAAGGATGCAGGAAGTCGAGATCCTGGGTGTCGTTGTAGAGGCCGATGACCGTTTTGACGCGGCCTGCGCGGATGCCGAGCCAGGGCTTGAATTTGTACTGTGCGTAAGCCCAATCGAGCTCAGGGTGCCAATTTCCGAGTCCGCCCAGATTGCGGTCGTAGAGCTGCGCGCCGACGCGGAATTTGTCCGTAATCTGCGTGGAAGCATTCACGCCGAAATCGCTGAACTCTCCGCTGCCGAGGTTCGAGGTTTGCATGGTGAGCCAGTTGTTGTCGTCGGTGTGCACGAATCCTTGCGAGGCAAAGCCGTGAACCTGGACTTCCCGGCCATCGATCTTGAAATTTTGGGCGCGCAGGCACAGCGGGGCAAAGATGAGACAAAACAAAGACAGGCGAACCGCACGCTGGCACATGAACGCTCCTCCGCGCAAGCTTCAGAGTGGTGATCGGCAAACGGCTGCAAGACTTCAGCAGGCACAGGGAATAGGGAGAAGTGGCATGACTTAGGTACCGTCGAAACCGTTCTGCCATGGCGCCGGCAATTGACGAGTTTCCTGTCTGCCCGTACCCTGTAAGGTGCCTTCGAAAACTTCTGAAATGTCCCGCCTGCGCGTTGCCGACGACATCACCCAACTGGTCGGCGAAACTCCCATGTTGCAGTTGAAGCGGCTGGTTCCGGCCGGGTCGGCGGACGTGTTCGCCAAGTTGGAGTACCTGAATCCGGGCGGCAGCGTGAAAGATCGCGCGGCGATTGGGATCATCCGGCGCGCCGAGCAGGAGGGAAAACTCGCGCCCGGCGGAACGATTGTTGAAGCGACTGCTGGCAACACTGGCATCGGGCTGGCGTTGATAGGCGTGAATCGCGGCTACAAGGTGCGGCTGTTTGTGCCGGAGCGCTTTTCCGAAGAGAAGGTCACCATCATGCGGGCACTGGGGGCGGAAGTGTTTCGCACGCCGGATGGCGAGGGTATGCAGGGAGCTATCCGCGAGGCGAAGAAACTTGTCGCCACGGACCCATCCGCGTTCATGGCTGGACAGTTTGAGAATCTTGCGAATCCCGACTATCACTACGAGACCACGGCCCACGAAATCTTCGAACAGATGAATGGACGCGTCGATGCGGTCGTGCTGGGATGCGGCACCTGCGGAACTTTTTCTGGGATTGCCCGCTATTTGAAAGAGAAATCCCCCGCAGTGCTGGCCTTCGCTGTCGAAACCCAGGGGTCGACGCTGGGCGGTGGGCAGGCCGGCCCGCACAAAGTGGAAGGCATCGGCACCAGCTTCACCCCGAAAACATTTGATCGCTCAGTCTGCGATGAAGTGATGATGGTGACGGACGATGAAGCGTTCGGCACGGTCAAAACTCTGGCGGCGGAGGAGGGCGTGCTGGCAGGGTCAAGCGGCGGAGCAGCCGTGTTCGCGTCACTGCAAGTGGCGAAGAAACTGGGCACGGGCAAACGCGTAGTGACCATCATTCCGGACTCGGCGGAGCGCTATTTGTCGAAGAAGATTTTTGAGGGTGGAGTCTAGGGCAGAGAAGAACGCGAAATAATAGCCGTTGTCATCCTGAGCGAAGCGAAGGACCCATGCAGTTTGCCGCGAGTGCATAGGTCCCTTCGACAGGCTCAGGGCAGGCTCTTCGCTTCGCTCAGGATGACAGGTGGATCTGAGCTGACAAGAAACATTCATGAAAAAAAATAAGCAACCAGGTTTTGCCACGCGGGCCATTCACTGCGGGCAGGAGCCCGATCCTTTGACTGGGGCCGTCACGGTGCCCATCTATCCGACGTCGACGTACGTGCAGCAGGGCATCGGCGAGAACAAGGGATACGAATATTCGCGGGTGTCGAATCCCACGCGCACGCGGCTGGAAGAGAATCTGGCTGCGCTTGAGGGTGCAGTGGCGGCGCGTGTGTTTGGCAGCGGTATGGCCGCGATCCATGCGATCGTGAGCATGCTGAAATCCGGCGACCACGTGGTGTGCGGCAACGATTTGTACGGAGGCACGCCACGGCTATTCAACCAGGTGATGGCCGGGTTCGGGCTGGAGTTTTCCTACATCGATAGTTCTGACGCGGAGAAAGTCGAGCGCGCGCTCCGCAAGAATACGCGCATGGTTTATGTGGAGACGCCGACGAATCCGTTGATGCGGCTGAGCGACCTGACGGCTATCAGCGAGATCTGCCGGCGGAAAAAAGTTTGGCTCGTGGTGGATAACACGTTTATGTCGCCGTATTTCCAGCAACCGCTGGCCTTGGGCGCGGACATGGTGGTGCACTCGACCACGAAGTTTTTGAATGGTCACAGCGACGGCTTGGGCGGGGTAGTAATGTGCGCCAAGCAGGAGCACGCCGACCAGTTGGCGTTTCTGCAGAAGGCTGCGGGCGAGATTCTTTCTCCGTTCGAATGTTTTCTGGTGTTGCGGGGAGTGAAAACGCTGGCGGCCCGCATGGAAATTCACGACCGCAGCGGTCGCATCGTCGCCGATTTTCTCACGAAGCATAAGAAGGTGAAGGCAGTGTTGTATCCGGGGTTGGCGGATCATCCGCAACATGCGCTGGCGCGGCGGCAGATGAGCGGATTCGGCGCGATGATCACGTTCGAAACCGGATCGCTGAAGAACGCGAACAAAATGCTGAAAAGAGTGCGCGTCTGCTCGCTGGGCGAGTCGCTGGGTGGGGTGGAAACGCTGATCTCGCATCCCGCGACCATGACCCACGCAGGGCTGGGCGTGAAGGGGCGTGCGGCCATCGGCATTACCGACGGCATGGTGCGGATCTCGGTAGGAATTGAAGATGTGGACGACATTCTGGACGATCTGGATGCGGCGCTGAACGCGATCTGAGTTGTGCTGGCAGCACTGGAGGAACGGCAGTGACGAGAGACGATGCCTTGAAACTGGCCAACCATTGGGTCGCGGCCTGGAACGCTCACGACCTGGATTCGATCATGGCGCACTATGATGACGCAATCGAGTTGACTTCGCCCGTCGCCGCTCAACTGCTGGAGACGCCCGGAGGCAAAGTGATCGGAAAGGCCAGCTTGAGAGCTTACTTCCAGCGCGGGCTCGAAACGTATCCGGAACTCAGATTTCGTCTCGAAGATGTGTTTTGGGGCATAAGCAGCGTAGTGCTCTTGTATGAGAATCAAAAGGGGACACGCACGGCGGAGTTCATGGAGATATCACCAGCCGGGAAAGTGTCCCGGGTCGTGGCGAACTACACTGTATAACCCGTCGGCTCACTTTACCGAGTCTGCCAGCCATTGCAGATAGTCCGGGCTGCCGTCTTCGATGGTCAGCACTACGCACTCCGGCAGTTCATAAGAGTGCAATTCCCGAATGGCGTCGCGTACTGCGGAAAATCTCTCAGCGCTCGTTTTGATGAGCAGCAGCCATTCCCGGCTCGATTCCACTTTGCCCTGCCAGCGGTAGATCGATTCAATTTGCGGGACGATGTTTACGCAGGCGGCGAGCTGGTGCTCGACCAGATGGCGGGCGAGTTTGCGGGCCTCGTCTTCAGACCCGGCCGTAGACAGGACGATTCGTTTGTCAGTCATATAGAATCACACGTCAGTAAAATCACACGTCGGCTTTCGGCATCAGGTCTCAGCCGACAGTTTTAAGCTTGTCGACGCCGAGCTTAGCACTCATTGTCATGGAGTGAGGTTAGGTATGCTAACGCAAATCAAGTTTGGCACATCGGGCTGGCGGGCGGTCATGGCCGAGGAGTTCACCTTTGCCAACGTGCGGCGTGCCGTGGGCGGCATTGCGCGTTATGTGGCGGCGCAGAAATCGAAGGGAGCTCGCGTGATTGTGGGTCGCGATCCGCGATTCCTGGGCGAGACCTTTTGCTCGATCGCGGCGGAGGTTCTGGCTGCGCACGGAATCGTGCCGTTGATTGTCGCCGAGCCCGCGCCCACTCCCGCGTTTGCTCATGCCGTGATTCAGAACAAAGCCGACGGCGTCATCAATTTCACGGCATCGCATAATCCTCCCGAATACAACGGAATCAAGTTCTCGACGCCGGACGGTTGCCCGGCGTTGCCGGAAGTTACAAAGAAGATCGAAGCAGAGATTGTTGCCGGCGATAGCGCTGCGACCAGCGAAGTTTCCAGCGTCGCTCCGGCGGAGTACGGACCCGCCGGTCACGAGAATCTCAATCCCAAGCCAGCCTATCTGAAGCGGCTGGGCGAGATTATCGACCTCGACGTGATTCGAAACGCGAAGCTGCGCGTGGCGTTTGATCCGATGTGGGGCGCGGCCCGCGGATATTCCGACGAACTGCTGCGGGGCGCCGGCCTTGACGTGGCTACTGCGCACGACTATCGCGACGTGCTGTTTGGCGGACACGCTCCCGAACCCGACGATCATCTTCTCGAAGATCTGAGAAAAAAAATGCGCGAGACTGGAGCACAGATCGGCATTGCGACTGACGGTGATGCCGACCGCTTCGGCATTGTCGATGCAGACGGAACCTTTCTGCAGCCAAACTACATCATCGCGATTCTCTTCGACTACCTGGTCGAGACCCGGGGCTGGAAGAACGGCGTGGCCAAGTCGGTGGCGACGACCAATCTGATTAACGCTCTGGCAAAACATCATGGCGTGGAGCTTTACGAGACTCCGGTGGGCTTCAAATATATCGGCGAGTTGATCATGCAGGACAAGATCGCGATT
>JBEKWZ010000109.1:0-7868 GCA_049512555.1 Candidatus Sulfotelmatobacter sp.
TACTCGTTCTTGCGCGGCCGTTATGAGAGCCATCTCGCCGTCGGGAAAGTTGACACCACGTTTGCAGAGTTCCGCCCGTTTGCCTGGATGACCGCCATTGACTTCAGCTTGGGCACGACCTTCGTCGACGTGAAATCGCTGCAGTGGAGCTCCGGCCGCTCGTCTGTGCAGGCCAGCGGACGCATCACGGACTTCCGCAAACCCCGATTGGACGCAGTCTACGACGCCCACGTTGATCTCGCCGAAGTGGCCGCGATTGCCCGCCGCCACGATCTGCGTGCCGGCGTCGCCGAACTCAAAGGCGACGGCCATTGGTTCCTGAGTGAAGCGATGGGAGTTCCACTGAACGAGGAGTCGCTGAATGCGGGCGAGTTCACCGCTTCTGGCGCGCTTACGCTGCACGACCTGGGCTGGCAAGACGATCAGTTCACGCTCAAACAGGCCAGCGCAACTTCGGATTACCAGGTTACCGATCAGCAGATCAAGCTTTCAAAGTTGCAGGGGAGATTACTGGGTGGAAGCGTCGCTGGCGATGCTCAGGTGGATAACTGGCTGCACAGCATTCCAATGCCTGCGCCGGGCAAGGTGAGGAAGGGCACGGAAAACATGCCGGTCATCAGCGCGACTCGCCCTGCCGCGAAAAAAGGTGAGAGGGCGAAGCCGCCCGGCGTGCAAAGCGGTGTAGTGCATCTTCGTCTGCGCGATATTTCTGCGGCAGAAGCGGCCGCGGCCCTCGATGTTCCCGCGCACCGGCTCGGCCATTTTCACCCCGCCGGATTGACCACGGGCACCGCCGACGCGACATGGAAGGAATCCTACAAGAACGCCGAAGTCGCCTTCGCTCTCGACGTGAGCCCGCCCCCGCATCCCGCTGCGGGCGAATTGCCGGTTACGGCCCATTTTCAGGGTAAGTATCGCGCCGCCAGCGACTCGCTCGAAGTCGCTCAGTTCAACCTGTCCACACCGGCGTCGCGAGTGCAGGCCTCGGGAACTCTGGCCGATACTTCGACGCTGCACATTTCCGTTTCCACTTCCAATCTTGAAGAGTGGCGTCCGTTGGTAACGGTGCTGGGAGGGCCCACCAACCTGCCGTTCCGCGTGGATGGCAATGCCACATTCAACGGGGTCGCCGGCGGCACGTTCTCTGCCCCAACTCTAAGCGGGACGCTGGTCGCCGAAGACTTCGAATTCGCCATGCCCGCGACGTCGCTCACTCCCGAGCAGAAGGTGCACTGGGATTCTCTTGCCGCCACGATTCAACTCTCTTCGCATGAACTCACTCTGCACGGAGGCACGCTACGCCGCTCCGACACCAGCGCCGACTTCGACGTGAGCGCCATTTTGGAAAAAGGACAGTTCACCGAAGACACTCCCTTCACCGCGCGGGTGAACCTGCACAACGTTGACGTGGCCTCGACCGCGGCGCTCGCCGGCTTCGACCGCCCGGTCTCAGGCACGGCCGATGTATCTCTTCAGATCATGGGAACGCGCCTGCATCCGCAGGCACGAGGCCACATTCACGCAACCGACGCCGCGGCCTACGGCGAAGCGATCGAGGAGTTCGACGCCGATCTTCGCATCCTCGGCAACGAAACCGCGCTCAACAATATTCATCTCACTCACGGCGACTCCGACGTTTCCGGCACTGCCGCCTATACGCCCGACGCGCACAGTTTCCGCCTTGACCTCAAAGGAGAAAACTTCGACCTGGCGCAAGTGCGCCAGATTCACCTGGACGAGTTGCCCATCGCGGGCAGCGCCGACTTCACCCTGCAGGGCTCGGGCACGCTCGATGCGCCCCAGATCAACGCGGCTGTCCATGTGAGCGACCTAACCTTCGACCGCGAACTTTCTGGCGGGATGGAACTCGAAGCGACTACGAAAGACGGCGAACTGCGCATCAGCGGCCACTCCGACTTTCCCAAAGGCAAGCTCACGATCGCCGGCAGCGTTGCCATGCACGGCGACTATCCCGCGAACATTACGGCTGAGACCGATCATGTCGATCTCGACCCCATCTGGCGTGCGTATCTCGGCCAGCAACTCACCGGCCACTCCTCAGTCAGTGGCTCGATCACCATGCAGGGGCCGCTCCGCTATCCGCGGCAGTGGACGCTGAACGGAACTGCGACCGATCTTTTCATCGACGTGGAATACGCCAAGCTCCACAACCAGGGCCCGGTCAGTTTCACCTATGCCAATCAGAAGGCCATTATCGCGCCGCTTCATCTGGTGGGCGAGGGAACTGACGTTACCGGGCACGGTTCGATTCACTTCACGGGCGCGCGGGAACTCGACTTGGCAGCCGACGGGCAAGCTGACCTCAAACTGCTCAGCGGCATCGACCCGGATCTCACCGCCTCCGGTCTGATGAGCGTTCATATGACCTTAGGAGGGACGGTGCCCGAACCGGTCCCCCTCGGCACCATCGAGATCAAGAATGGAGCCGCCAACTATGCCGGCTTACCCAGCGGCCTGAGCGAGATGAACGGCTCACTGGTGTTTACCCGCGACAGCATACATATTGTGCAACTCGCCTCGCGCACCGGTGGTGGCACACTCGACCTGAAAGGCGATGCCACCAACTACAATCGCCAACTCAGTTTCAACCTCACCGCTGTCGGAAAGGATGTGCGGCTGCGCTATCCCCCGGGCGTGAGTTCGACGGCGGACGCGGAATTGCATTGGGTAGGCAGTCGCTCGGCTTCCACAGTTTCCGGCGACATCCTGGTCACGAAACTGGCCGTAACTCCCGGCTTCGATTTCGGTTCGTATCTCGAGCGCAGCCGACAGTCGGCGGCTCTTGCGCCCGCCAATTCGCCGCTCTACAACGTGAAGATGGATGTGGCCGTCCGCACCGCGCCCGAACTCCAGATGAAGACCGCCGTAGCTCGCCTGTCGGGCGACGCCAATCTGCGCCTGCGCGGTTCGGTCGCGCGGCCCAGCGTGCTCGGTCGCGCTGACATCCTGGAAGGGGACGCAAACTTCAATGGCATCAAGTTCCGCCTGGAGCGCGGCGATATTACCTTCGCCAATCCGGTCGCCATCGAGCCCCAGATCAACCTGCAGGCTACCACGCATGTTCGCAACTACGATCTCGATGTAACGGTTACCGGCACGCCCGATCGCATCAACGTGAACTATCGCTCCGAACCACCGCTGCCGAAGTCAGACATCATCGCGCTGCTCGCCCTGGGCCGCACCAGCGAAGAGTCGGAACAACTGCAGCAGCAGTCCGGCCAGACCGTGTTCACCGATGAAGCCTCGAACCTGATCATCAACCAGGCCATCAACTCCACCGTCAGCAGCCGCATGCAAAAACTCTTCGGAGTCAGCCGCATCAAGATCGATCCCCAGGGCCTGACCACCGAAACCAACCCCACAGCGAAAGGTCCGCAGGTCACCATCGAACAGCAGTTCGCCAACAACATCACTCTCAGCTACAGCACCAACGTCTCGCAAAGTTCGCAGCAGATTATCCAGGGCGAATATTACGTGAACCGCAATGTCTCGATTGTGGGCAACCGCGATCAGAACGGCGTAGTCAGCTTCGACGTGCGCGTGCGCCACCGCAGAAAATAAAGTATTCTCAGGGGCCGGATTCCGATCGGCCGAATGAGCACCTCCGCCGAGACCGAAAGATTTTCAGCCTTGCGCCAGCGCATGGTCGACTCCCAACTTCGCGGCCGTGGCATCGCCGACGAACGCGTGCTCAACGCGATGGGGCGGGTGCCACGCCACGAATTCGCGCCCGAACCATATCGTGATCAGGCGTATGAAGATCATCCTCTGCCCATTGCCCAGGGGCAGACGATTTCTCAGCCCTTCATTGTCGCGCTCATGCTGGAAGCTCTGGCCCTGCGTTCCGCCGATCACGTCCTCGAAGTCGGCGCCGGGTCTGGCTACGTGACGGCATTGCTGGGCGAACTGGCCGCGCAGGTTATTTCTGTGGAGCGCCACGCTGCTCTGGCCGATCCTGCCCGCGAGTTGCTCGCCCGCATGGAATACACCAACGTGAAAATCATCGTAGGAGACGGAACTCAGGGCTTTCGCGAGTGCGCGCCTTACGATGCGATCATCGTTTCAGCTGCGGCCCCAGACATACCGCCAGCTTTGCTGGCACAACTGACCGAAGGCGGACGCATGATCATTCCAGTGGGCCCGCCTGACTCTCAGCAGCTTCAGCTCATCCGCATTGAAAACGGCGAGCCGAGAATCACTCTGCGCGAACTCTGCAGATTTGTGCCGCTGATTTCGGGCGGGCCCTCCGGCCTGTCATCCTGATCGAAATTTTCGTTCTGAGCGAATTTGTCATCCCGAGAGAAGCGAAGGACCTATGTAGTTGGCCGCCACCGCACAAATCTTTCACGTCGCTCACGATGCCGGCGCCCTGCATTACAATCGACCTCGTGCCCGTCCTGCACAACCTGCGCGTCACGCTGGAGATGATTAAGTGGGAGCACTCCATTTTTGCGCTTCCGTTCGCCCTCTGCGGCGCCATGCTCGCGGCCGGAGGCTTCCCTTCGCTGCATCAACTCTTGTGGATCATCGTCGCCATGGTCGCGGCGCGTTCCGCCGCCATGGCCTTCAACCGCTGGGCCGATGCCGCCATTGACGCCGCCAACCCGCGCACCAGCACCCGCGCCTTGCCCGCGGGTCATCTTTCTCCTGCCTTCGTAGTCACGTTTGTCGTCGCTTCAAGCGCCATTTTCATCTTCGCCGCAAGCCAGCTCAATCGCCTCTCGCTCTTGCTGTCTCCGGTGGCTCTGGCAGTGCTGCTGCTCTACTCCTACACGAAACGGGTCACACGCTGGTCGCATCTCGTGCTCGGTTTCGCACTCGGCATCGCGCCCTCTGCAGCCTGGATCGCGGTGCGCGGATCACTCGATCCCCGCATCCTATTGCTCACCGCCGCCGTCACTTTTTGGGTAGGGGGCTTCGACGTTCTCTACGCCTGTCAGGATTTCGATTTCGACCGCCAGGCCGGACTGCACTCCATCCCGCGCTACGTGGGCATTCCCGCCGCGCTCTGGATCGCGCGCGGTTTTCACCTTGTCATGGTGGGCATGCTCGTCGCTCTGCTGATTGTCTTTGGCATGGGGAAACTTGCAGTGTGCGGCGTTCTGGCGGCGATCCTGCTGCTGCTCTACGAACATTCGCTGGTCCGGCCTAACGATCTGTCGAAACTCAATGCCGCGTTCTTCACCATGAACGGCGTCATCTCCGTGCTGTTTTTTGTTTTCATTGCGGGCGATTTGCTATTGCGAAAATAACTCGCGAGCTCCGACCACTCTTTGGGAGGATTACTCTTGTAACCACCTTCGCGGCAAACCGGGTTGCCGCCGTTTCTTTAGACCCCTAGACTCTTGAGTGCGGGCCATTGATGGAATGCCCTCGCACCGACTCGTGCCCGATCAAGCCAATCAACCGACGGAAGGTGTCATCCGCAAGCATGCGATCAAGCTCGGCCTGACGGCGGCGCTGTTCGCGGTGATCCTCGCACTGGCTCTCAACCGCGATTTCTACACCGATTCGATGACCTCGGCGTTTCTGTCTCTGGCGCTGGCCAGTGCCCTCATTATTCTGGTAATGCTTCGCCGCTCCTGGTTCGATTTGCTTTGGGTTGCGACCGGGGCACTTGTCCTGGCGGTGCTTGACTACCGCGTTATGGACTTTCAGCCAGTATTCATGGCCGCCTTTTCGTTTGTGGGGATTGCCGCTCTTGGCGTCCTGGGCACGCATACCATCTGGTCCGAAGGCGAAGAGCGCAAACTCCTGCTCTACGGATTTCTGCCCGCGGTTCTTTTCGTCGGCTCGGAATACATGGCGAGCACGCTGCTCGACATTACCGAGAAACTTCATCCCAAAGCGTTCGATCTGTTTCTGGTTTCCTTCGAAGGCAGCCTGCGCGTGCAATTCAGTTTCCTGATGGGCCAGTTTTTCTGGACGCACCTGTGGGTGCGCTTCGTCTGCCTCGTCATCTATATTGCGCTTCCTCTGCCGCTGGCCCTGGTCTACGCGGCTCAGCTTCGGAAAAAAAAGGAAGCGGCTTTCGCCGTCATGCTGGCGTTCCTCGTTACCGGGCCGGTGGGAGTGCTGTTCTACAACATGCTGCCGGCGATCGGACCAAGGGCTCTGTTTGGGACCTCGTATCCTTTCCATCCGCCGGCCATCGCCGACCTCATGCACATGAACGTGGTGCCGATTCTGCGCTCGGGCGTGCGCAACGCCATGCCATCGCTGCACACGGCTTGGGTATTGCTGGTGTGGTGGAACTCCAAAGGCTTGGCGCGCTGGATCCGCGCCATCGCGATGCTGTTCGTGATTCTCACGATTATGGCAACCCTCGGCACCGGCGAACATTACTTCGTCGATCTGGTCGTCGCGTTTCCGTTTGCTCTGATGGTGCAGGCGCTGTGCACCTATTCGTTGCCATTTGGCAGCGGTGCTCGCCGCACGGCCTTCCTGTTCGGCACGTTCGTGACTTTGATCTGGATGGCTGTGCTCAGCTTCGGCGTCAGCATCTTCTGGGTCTCACCAATCTTGCCCTGGGCCGCGATCGTCGCGACCGTCGCCCCATCCATCCTGTTCTGGAATCGCCTCATGGCTGCTGAAACGCAGCCAGAACCGGTCAAGGCCCGCGCCGTAGCCGCATCAGCCTAGAAGTTTCATTGCCTTTTTCGGATCACTTCAGCTACGTCGCGCGCTCCATGCAGGACGGCGACAATCTGCAGCGTAGTTGAATCCTGACGGTAAACAATCAGATACGACCCCACAGGCCAGAAAAGGACGTCCCGCTCGGTGAGATCGGTTCTGTTATGTCCCATCCGAGGGTGCTGAGCGAGCCGTCCAAATGTCTCGAAGAACTCATCTTCCAGCTTGTCTGCAGCGCTCTCATTGTCTGCGGAGATGAAATCCCAGATGTCTTGCAGGTCCTGCAAGGCTGCCGGCGAAAGTACATAGGCGGACATCGCCGCTACTTTACGCTCTTTCGCCGACGCAGTCGCGCCCGCGCCTCGGGTCCGGGAATGCCCTCACCCCGATCGAGTTGCTCGATCCCGCGGTCGATCCTGTTGCGCACTTCTAACAGTCGTTGCTGCTTGAGCTGTTCCTGCTCTTCCAGCAGTCGCAGACCTTCGCGGATTACTTCCGAGGCAGAGGCGTACCGTCCGCTTTTCACCTTATCGTCAACCATCTGCTCCAGCTCTGGCGTCAAAGAAATGTTCATGGTGCTCCTGCCGTTTGTTATGTAAGCGATAACATAAAATAGCAGAATATAGCATAGCCTGCAATCGGCCGGGACGCTGGAAGATTCGGGTAATGGGAGAGCCCTATCTCCTTGAGGTATCATTAACACGATGCCCGCGAATCATATTTTTCAAACGGACGATCCGCGCCTGACGCCGATCCACGCTAAAGTCATGGCCGGCGAGCGCCTCAGCGCCGACGACGCCCTCGCCCTCTACCGCACCGGCGACATCCTCGCCGTAGGCTGGATGGCCAACTTCGTGCGCGAGCGCATGCACGGCGACAAGACTTATTTCAACGTCAACCGCCATATCAATCCGACGAACGTCTGCGTCGCCGCCTGCCGCTTGTGCGCCTTCGGACGCAAGAAAGATACGCCCGGCGCTTACACCATGGCTCTCGAAGAGGCCTTCGAAACGGCGGCTTCCGGCTACACCGAGGCTGTCACTGAGTTTCACATCGTCGGCGGATTGCATCCTGACCTGCCCTTTCAATATTTTCTCGACCTCTGCTCCGGACTCAAGCAGCGCTTTCCGCAGGTGCATCTCAAGGCCTTCACTATGGTCGAAGTCGCCTACCTGTCGAAGCGGGCCAAGCTGTCGATCCGCGAAACTCTGGAA
>JBEKWZ010000110.1:0-7850 GCA_049512555.1 Candidatus Sulfotelmatobacter sp.
CACCGCTGCGCAAGCTGACTCGGCAGTACTGGCTGATCAACTTCCGCCGCATGCTCGGCCTGTTCGCCTTCTTCTACGGCACGCTGCACCTGATGACCTGGGTCGGGCTCGACAAATTTTTCGATGTCCACGAAATGCTGGCCGACGTCGCCAAGCGCCGCTTCATCACCGTCGGCATGACCGCCTACGCCCTAATGATCCCCCTCGCCCTGACCTCGACCAAGTGGTCGATCCGAAAATTAGGCGGCAAACGCTGGCAAGCCCTGCACCGCCTCATCTATTTCAGCGCCGCCGCCGGCGTCATCCATTACATCTGGCTGGTCAAAGCCGACCTGAAAAAGCCCCTGGAATACGCCGCAATCCTGACCGTGCTGATGCTCTATCGCCTGATCGTCTGGATCGGATCGCGAAGCACGACGGTTGGCAAGGCCAGAACGTCAGCGGGCTGAAGGCGCCAAGCTTGCGCACGCAAAAAAATGCGGCCCCCACCTGGCAGTGAGAGCCGCGTGATCAAGATAATTCCTAATTACTACCCAATTGTTTTGCAGGCCGAACCTGAACCTGGCTACGCACCGCACCCTTGCGCGAACGTGGCAGAGCACGGAACATCGGCAGAGCCCGCGGCCGCACCGCCGGGCTTTCGTTGTCACCGCCAGGAGCGGACTGAGCTTCGAATACCCCTGCCGCAATCTGGTTGGGATCCGTGGAAATAAACAGAACGGTCGAACTGTCGGCGGCATAGTAATTAATGCTCTGTAGACGACTCCCGATCGTGGCTGTTCCGGCGCCGTTGGAGTCCGCGGCGGTGTAAGTGCCGTTCACGTTGCTCGTGTTCACTGAGCCCCCGTCATTATCATCGAGAAGGCCCGTCATTCCCGTACTCGTGGTTGTGAATTGCGCGATCTCGTCGAGTTCCGATCCGGTATTAAAGTCCACGCCTTGGTTATTCAACCCGTAGCCTTGTGTAGCGGCGATTGCCGCGCCCGCAGTCTGGGGAAGAGCCATGCCGCTGGTGACTCCTGCGCCAATTCCCTGGTCGATCTGCACCAGAAAAATCCCGCCACTGGAAGGATAGGCGGCAAAATTGGTGCCCCCGAAAAAGTTGGACAGAGCTAGCTGGAATCGTCCGCTTCCTGACGGAGAGGCGACGAATGTACCGCCAAAGTTTAGCGGTACTGCAGGAGTAACGCCGCCGTCGATGGTGGTGTCATCATTTACGTCTTCTAGTCCCCCTGTAAGTTGGCTCGCACCGTCAGATACAACCGTACCGCCGGACACAAATGGTGCGCCGCTACTTGACAGCGAGTCGAGACCTGCCATCGTGAAAACCAGACCGCCTTGAGGAATCGTAGCGCTGGTCTGAGCGAAGGCATCGCCTACCAGAAACGCGGCCCCGTCACTCTCGATGAGCTTCAGGTGTGTGCTATCGATTGTATATACGTCAAAGGTAAGAGCCCCTGATGAGCATGCCGTGAGAATCGTGGCGCTTCCCGGAGTGGTTCCGGAGCCCACTAGAACTGAACCGGAAAGAGTCGACTGGTACAGGACAGTTCCAGTCACGTTGCAGTCCTCAACTCCAGCAGTGATTGTCCCGGAGGAATTGAGGGTTAGCGAGCCGACGGTAGAAATAATGTCGCTGCTCGAGTCGCTGCCAGAGAGGGTGAAAGCGTAAGGAGCAACGTCAAGTGAACTCTGTGCAACTGCGGAGGCCTGGAGGTCAATCGTGCCGCTGCCCGTGCCAGCGCCATCGTACCGGGTAATAAGCCCATGCGAACTCGAAGTCAGAACAAAATCAACCGTTACTAGGAAGGCAGTTCCCCCCGTAGGCGTAATGAAGAGGTTGGCCGTACCGCGACCGTCCTTTTGGATGCCGTATGTGCTGTTACCGCCAATCGCCGAACCGGGAGCCACCAGGGAGGCGTCGTCGAAATCCACCACGCCGCCCGCCGCTATAGTTCCGCCGGTGCAGCCGCAAGCGACAAATGAGCCCGCGATAGACATTCCACCATTAGGGTCTGAGCCCTCTATGGAAAACGTGTACGTACCACTGAAATCGGTATTGCTGAAGGCGCCGCTGGGAGGTGGTACCGCGCTGTTCGTGCTGCCGCAGCCTGCGAGCGCGGCAAGACCGGAAAGTAGGATGGGCAAAACGAGGCGATTGCGTAACGACATGACTTCCCCCTGACGAAATATTTGGCGCAGTGTTTGGGTCTTCTGACGTAAGGTTAGCACGATTGGTTGCCGCTAGAGTCAACCCGAACCTAGAGATTAAGTAGCGCGGAAAAAGAAAAAAATCGCAGTCTTTACAACTCTTTACGTTGGCCGCTGGGTTGACCGATAAAGAGTTGAGGGCTAAAGAAAATCCCTACGGATGCGCCTCCGCCTCCTGCCCCGCCAGCCCGCGCAAAGACTCTCCATAGGGCGCCCGCGCAATCCCTTTTTCCGTGATGATGGCTGCCACGTACTTCGCCGGCGTCACATCAAACGCTGGATTCTCCACCCCCACCCCATCCGGCGTCATCTGCTTGCCCGCGATGTGCGTGATTTCCCGGGCGTTCCGCTGCTCGATCGGAATGCCGCTGCCGTCAGCGCAAGCCAGGTCGACAGTCGACATCGGTGCTGCCACATAAAACGGAATCCCGTGCTCCTTCGCCAGAATCGCGACCGTATAAGTTCCAATCTTGTTGGCCACGTCGCCGTTGGCGGCAATCCGGTCGGCGCCCACCACGATCGCTCCAATCTTGCCCTGCTTCATCATCACGCCGGCCATGTTGTCGGAAATGACAGTTGTCGGGATGCCGTCTTTCATCAGTTCCCACGCCGTTAGCCGCGAGCCCTGCAGAAATGGCCGAGTCTCGTCGGCATACACGTGAATTTTCTTCCCTTGCCCAACCGCCGCTCGAATCACTCCCAGCGCCGTGCCGTATCCCGCCGTGGCCAGCGCCCCGGCGTTGCAGTGGGTGAGCACTCCGCCCACGTTCGGCATCAGTGCGGCGCCGTGCTGTCCCATGGCCTGGTTGGCGGCAATGTCTTCCGCGTGCATGCGCTGCGCTTCTTCAATCAGGTCGCGCTTGATGTGCGGAATCGGCCGCACGCGGATGCGCTCGAACTTCTCCTGCATGCGCCGGATCGCCCAGAACAGATTCACCGCCGTAGGCCGGGTCTGGCCGATCAGGTCGCAAATCTGGTCGAATTCGCGTTTCAGGTCGCCCTGCGACTCAGCTCTGGAATTATTGACGCCCAGCGCAATGCCCAGCGCCGCGGCCACGCCAATCGCCGGCGCGCCCCGCACTACCATGTTGCGGATCACATCCGCCACCTGCTCATGCGTCTTGCAGGTCACATAAACTTCTTCGGTCGGCAGCTTCGTCTGGTCGATGAAGCGCACGCCCTCGTCGGTCCATTCCAGGGTTTGAATCATCGGTAGTGTTTCCAGCTTTGGGTCTCTGTGACTCGCCAGGAAAGGTCAGTCACAGTTCTGTTAAGAATTCAGTTCCTGCCTGCAGAGCTACGCGGCTCGTCTCAACACATAAACGACCCACGGAGGGATCTTGGTTTCATTTACCCACGAGAAAGGCTCGTCCTCTTTAGCCAGAGGTCTGGAGACTTGGACCGTCTCCAGCCCCGCCTCGTCAAACACGGCTCCATAGGAGTCGTCCGTCCAGAGGATGTCCTCCACCGGCCTCTGATCCTTGTGGTCGGTAACGATAATGCGTACGACATCGCCGCTGCACGCGGCTGCATTCTCCGGAAAATGCCTCGTCGTAAATGAGGCCCATTCGTGGGTATAAATCTCAGGCGACGAAACCAGGCAGACCATGGTTCCATTCGGCGCCAGAAGCTTTCTCAGGTCGCTGAGAATTCTCGTCTTCATCGCTCCCGGAATGTTGTCGAAGGTGAAAGCCGCGAGGATAAGGTCGAAGGCCCCAGCCTCCAGCGTGGCGAAATTGTCGCCCGGCACCAGCCGGTAATCTCCAGAGGGATCTGTAGAACGCGCTATCCGCAGCATGTCGTCCGATATGTCGACCCCGGTCACATGCAACCCGAGTTCCCGCAGGAACCTGGTTGATCTGCCCGTGCCACAACCGAAGTCCAGCGCTCGCACCCCGGTGACGTGCTCAGCCAGAAGTTTAGGCAGGTCACGGTATGCCAGGTAATACGTGTTGGCGAATTCAAGGGTAGCGTACGCGTCGGCACGGCTGGCGTCGGCATAGCAGTTGGCGAAGCTCACAGGGTCCTCAATCGGCCGATGATTCATCATACTCGGTGCGCCTCGCAGAGGTTCCGCGGATTATTCGTCACCGCCGGACGTCCGCACACTTCACACGCTGCCGCCACGGCAAAAACACTCGGCACGGTGTCGTCGTTTTGCAGAATGTGTTCCTTCCGCACGTCGTTCGCCGTAAAAATCGAAACGAACGGCGCCGCGCCGGCCGCCTTCTCCACATTCGGGCGCCCGTTGGCGTCTTCGCGCTCCACCAGGCACATCACGCCAACAATTTCGAATCCGAATTCGCGCGCCGCTTCAATGGCCTGCACGGTCGATGCCCCCGTGGTGCAGACATCGTCCACAATCACCACCCGCGCGCCCTGCTCGCGGAAGCCCTCAATGCGCTGTCCGGTGCCGTGCTGCTTTTCAGCTTTGCGCACCAGAAATCCGTCCAGTTCGCCGCTCACCACCGAGACCGCGACCACGATCGGGTCCGCGCCCATGGTCAGCCCACCAATCGCCCGCGCCTTCCATCCCCGCTGCCGGATTTCTTCCAGAAAAACTTCCCCCGTCAGCCGCGAGCCTTGCGCGTCTAACGTAGTCGTTCGGCAGTCGATGTAGTAGTCGCTGGTCCCGCCGGAAGAAAGTTTGAACTCGCCCAGCCGGAACGATTTGTGAGCCAGCGTGCTCAGCAGTTTCTGACGTGCCTGGGACATCACACTGGAAGACATGAAAATCTACGATACCACGAGTACGAAATCACCCAGCCCGACGAAGCGCGGCCCGAATCTCCTGATTGCTCATAACTGCAGCCAGTTTGTCCTTCATATATCTCATCGAGATTTCGTGATGCTCGCGATCGTACGAGTCAATACAATCGGAAGCCAGGATCACCGGCCAGTCTCTTTGATAGGCATCGACGGCGGTGGTGCGAATGCATGCATGTGTATTGATCCCGGCCAGAATGAGTGCATCGGGGCGAATGCGCGCCAGTGCCTCGTCCAGCGTCGTGCCGAAAAAGGCGCTATAGCGTTTCTTCACGATCACGACGTCCGTCGTGGCGACACGCAATTCGGAAATGATCTGACTGCCCCGCGTCCCTTTGATCGTGGTTCGTATCCCCTTAGCCTTCATCTCCAGAAACGCGTCGCTCAAATCCGGCTCGAACTCTTGCCGGATCCAGATGACGGAATGCCCGAGCCCGCGAATCATCTCCACCAGTTCATTGATGGATGGAATGAGCTTTTCTTTCCGAGCCGGTTCCCACTCCGCCAGGAAGTCATTCAACATATCGATCACCATCAGCGCCGGCCGTTCCATGAACAAAACAGTATCAGACGCTCTTGCCAGAAAGCACGGCGCTAGCTGGAGGTGACCCGCCCCGGACTGTCTGGGAACGCGCGACCAGGCACGCATGCGTGTTAACCTGAATTCTTGGGGCTAACTGGAAGAGACGCACCCTGGCGTCTCGCGATGACATTGAATCGAGGAATAACATTGCAGAGTCTGCGTAGCGTTCCACTCTCTATTTTTTTAGGCCTTCTTTTCACGCTTACGGTAGTTAGCCTCAGTCCCTCCGCCCTCGCCGACGGCACACGCACCTGGGAACAATCGAAATTCGACGACCTCACCAAGGGCACGGCCACGGGAGTGGCCGTTCGCAGCGCCGGGGGCCTTGAACTCGCGCCCTCGTTCAAGCTGCTCTACGCTACGCCTTCGACCTACATCTGGGCCATTGCCGCCGATGACGCGGGAAACGTCTACGCCGCCACCGGATCGCCCGCTCGCGTCTACCGCATCACTCCCGACGGCCATGCAACCATCATTTTTGAGCCGCAAGAACTGCAGGTTCAAACCCTCGAGGTTGACTCCCACGGCGCGATCTACGCCGCGACCGCCCCAGACGGCAAGGTCTACAAAATCGAGCACAAGCCCCGGGAAAAATCCGAGGCGCCGAAATCCGAAAGCAAGGCTGAAAATAAATCCGACACCAAGCCCGACAAAGACGCCAAAGACCCCGCCAAGCCCGCCCTCGATCCCGCGTGGACTTCCTCCGAATATTTCGCGCCCGGCACCAAGTACATCTGGGATCTCGTTCTCGACAAGGCCGGCAATCTTTACGTCGCCACCGGAGATCACGGCGAGGTCTACAAGGTCACTCCCAAAGGGGAGCACTCGGTCTTCTTCAAGAGCGACGAAACCCACATCCGGGTGCTCGCGCTCGATGGCCAGGGAAACCTGATTGCCGGCACTGACGGCAGCGGCCTGGTCTACCGGATTTCTCCCGCGGGTGAAGGTTTCGTTCTTTACAGCACTCCCAAGAAAGAGATCACCGCGCTCGCGCTCGACCGTCAAGGCAACATCTACGCCGCGGGCGTCGGCGAGAAACGAGCCAGCGCCGCAACCTCGGCTCCAGGTGTCGCCGCGGCCATGATGACAATGGCGGCCAACGCCGCAGCGAACCCCACCCCCCAGACTCCTGGCATCGCCATCACCACGGCCCCGGCTACCCCCCAACCCGGTCCGTTCCCATTTCCCGGCGGAGGCGCGAGCAATGGTTCCGATGTCTACCGCATCCCCCCCGATGGTTCGCCCTCGCGCATCTGGACTTCGCATGAAGACATCGTGTACGCGCTGGCTTTCGATTCGCATGACCGTTTACTCGCCGGAACCGGAAACCGTGGCCACGTTTTCGCCATCGAATCCCAGAATCTTGAATCCCAGGACGAATTTTCCGATCTACTCAAGGCCCCGGCGTCGCAGGTCACCGGGTTTGCCAAGGCTCCCGGCGGCGCGCTGTACGCGGCCACCAGCAACCTCGGCAAGATTTTTCTGCTCGGCCCCGGTCCGGAGAGCGAAGGCACCTACGAGAGCGATGTGTTCGACGCCAAGATTTTTTCCCGTTGGGGCCGAGTCGAGTTCCGTGGCGTCGGCAATGTGGATCTGCTCACCCGCAGCGGCAACGTCGACAATCCCGACCGCAACTGGAGTCCGTGGAAGCCCGTGAATCTCGCCAAAGATTCGGAGATGGGAGTTCCCGCTGCCCGCTATGCCCAGTGGAAAGCCGTGCTGCACGCGGGCAGCGCCAAACCTGCCGTCGATACCGTTACCTTGAACTACCTCCCGAAAAATGTCGCGCCTGAAATCGATGATGTTTCGGTGCAGGTGGGCGTGCGCTACCAGCCGCTGCCGAAATCGGCCGGACTGAATCTCGGCGGCGACATCAGCGGTTCGTCCGGCGTCCATTTCGAGTCGCCCATGCCCAGCAATCACGATCGCGATTCCATCGGCGTGAAGTGGAACGCGCACGACGAGAACGACGATCAGCTCGTCTATGCGGTCTACTACCGCGGCGACGGCGAGACCCGCTGGCTTCTGTTGAAAGATAACTTGACCGACAAAGCCTATTCCTTCGACGCCAGCCTGCTGCCCGACGGAGGCTACACTGTTAAGGTCGTCGCTTCGGATGCGCCGTCGCACTCCCCGGGCGACGCCCTGACCGCCTCCAAAGAAAGCCGCCGCTTCGAGGTCGATACCACCCCTCCGCACATCGAGAACCTCTCTGCGTCGCTAGAGGGCGCGGGCGCGCAGATTCGCGTGCGCTTCCGCGCCGACGACGGATTTTCCACCATCAAGCGCG